>CAZLSN010000063.1:0-7646 GCA_964562265.1 uncultured Oscillospiraceae bacterium | reverse complement strand
CTCCTCCGGCACCTGCCGCTCCGGCTGCCGACATGGGCGGAATGTACTAAAATTATTCGTCGGGAAAGCTCATTGGGCTTTCCCGACTTTTTCTTGATTTGTTCTTGAAATCGAGTTCGGTTCGGTTTATTATAAAAGCAGAAATTAGAGTAGAGGTGTACCGATGAAAAAGCTTTTACGATTTATCCCCCTGCTGCTGATAGTCGTTTTTGTGTTCTCCGCCTGTGCGGAGCAGACCGAGACACACAAGGTCGATGGTCTCAGCATCACGCTCCCCGATGATTTTAAGAGCCACAATGATCTGAACGATGAGCAGGATGCCGTCTTTGTGAGCGGCAACGCCTTCGTCGCCGTCCTTTCCGAGAGCTTCAATCAGCTCGGTGTCGATAACGGCTTCACCGAGGAGGACTATGCCGAACTCGTCTGCCTTACAAATGAGGTAAAGACCACAGTGCAAAGCCGTGACGGCCACTATTATTTCGTTTACAACTCCACCGTTGACGGCGATGATTTCCGCTACCTTGCGGTCATCTTCAAGGGGCCCGATTCGTTTTACATGGTGCAGTTCTGCACCTTTGCATCGGACTTTGAAAATGCCCTCGACACCTTCTGGGGTTACGCCGATACGGTCGTGATAGACTGATATAAGGCGGCTTTAAGCCGCTTAAAAGAAAAATTACATTTAGATTTATAAAAATCAACTTCCGTTGAACTTCGGTTGAAGGGAAGTTGATTTTTTTTGTTTTAAAGTAGAATACAGGCAATTGCGCCGATTAAAATAAACAGAAAGAGGTATTGCCTGATCTATATCGCCCTGATACTGAGCTGCAACACCGGACAGGGACACAATTCCTGCGCCGCGGCAATTAGCGAGGCATTCCGCGTACACGGCGACGAATGCGACACAGTCGATTCCCTCGGCTTTATCTCCGAAGCCGCATCGAAGATCATAAGCGGCTTCCACACGACAATGTACCGCAAGGCACCGAAAATGCTCAAATCGGGCTACAAGGGTGCGGAGAATCGCATCGTCGGAAGTCAAATCTCCATCGCAGGGGACGGGTTTCCCGTCCCGCCGTATCTGATCGGTTGCGGCAATAGATCCACTGCCGTCAGGGTGCCATTTTCGCAAGCTTTGCGAGAGATTTGGACAGATCTATCGCCTCATCGGAGACAGGCACGGGCTCCTTGTCGGGAACGACATATGAGCATACGGGGATCTCAAGGCGCATGGTGCGCTCGATCTCGTGCTTTATGTAGTGGAGCTGGGTGCAGTGCGGCGAACGATCGACCGAGGCAAAGCTCAGGGCGGTCACTCTGCCCGTACCCAGCATTGCGGCGATCTTCGTTACCGCCATATTTATATGCGTCTGCTCGAGACAAAGGGCGTAGACCTCATCGGCGTTCTTTGCCAGAGCTTCAAAGCCTTCGGGGTGGGTGTCGGGCAGACAGGCACCGCAAATAAGCACCCTGCCCTTCGGCAGATACACATTAACAGTCATTAAGTCTTTCATTTTAAGTCGTCCTTTAATCTTGCCAATTCAGGCGTATTGTGTTAATTTAGTTGTATCATATTCAAAAGGAGATACTCTATGGAAATCGGAATAAAAGGCTGTGCCGAGACCGTCGTAAACGAGAAGAACACCGCAGCGACCGTCGGCAGCGGCACACTTGATGTTTTCGCAACGCCCTGCATGGTGGCGCTTATGGAGGAGGCTGCGCTCTCATCCGTAGCACCCTATCTCGCCGAGGGCGAAGGCACCGTAGGCACAAAGCTTGAGATAAGCCACGATGCGGCGACCCCCATCGGAATGAAGGTCAGAGCCGAAAGCACCCTTCTGGAGATCGATCGCCGCAGACTGGTATTTGAGGTCAGCGCATACGACGAATGCGGCCTTATCGGCAAGGGCAAACACGAACGCTTCATCATAAATGCCGAGAAGTTCCTTGCAAAGACGAACGCAAAGAGGGATACAAAATGAAAAAATTCATCGTGCTTATCGGCAACTACGGCTCCGGCAAGACCGAGATCGCAATAAACCTTGCGGTAAAATCTGCAGCGGCGGGGAAGAATACACTTGTCATAGACCTCGACAAGGTGAATGATTATTTCAGGATGTCGGACAGGGTCGATGTCCTGCGTGAGAACAAGGTAAACCTCGTGTCCCCGACCTTCGCCGGTCAGGGGATCACACCCAGCAACATGTCGGCTGCCGTGGCATCCGCCTTTGCTGGTGACTGGGATCTGTGCGTATTCGATGTCGGCGGCGACGCAGCGGGTGCAATGTCCCTCGGCCGCTATCATCAGGACTTTGCCGCCCTTAACGAGGGCCAGCTTGAGGTTTATGACATCGTAAATGTGTTCCGTCCCATGTCTGAAAGCCCCGATAAGATATTAAAGCTCAAAGAGGAGATGGAAGGCTTTGCAAGGCTTGAGGTAACGGGCTTTGTGAATAACTCGAACCTCTTAAACTTCGCAAGTGCCGATGATATTCGTCAGGGCTACGAGGTCTTGAAAGCGACTTCGGATATAAGCGGAATACCCGTAAAGCATACCACGGGACGCAGGGAATTCATCGAGGAATTCCTATCCGATAACCGTGACCCCAAGTACATCGGCGACCCCATCGCGCTGGAGACCTATATGCACAGAAGCTGGGAGGCCTTTACCTCACTCGGACTTTAATATCGCAGTGCATCGGTGAACAGGACGACACCGGAGGTCACGGCGTATTCGTCGGTGTCCCACACTTTATCAACACTGTGTATGTCCCGCCTGTCGAAGAATCGCAGGAAATCGCTCACCGGAGCGACATTTTGAAGTCCGATGCTGCCGGAGCGGTAGTGCATGGGAACGACGACGCCCGGCGCAATTTTCCTGTACAGCTCAAAGGCGGCTTCGGCGTCGAGGGTGTACACCCCGCCGACGGGGAGCAGAAGAATGTCGATCCTGCCGAGGGCGGAAAGCTGCTCGTCGTCGAGCATGTGACCTATATCGCCCATGTGGGCGACGGTGAGACCTTCGACGGTGACAACGCTTATCGTGTTGTCGCCCCTGAGTGCGCCTTGGGCTTCGTCGTGGAAGCAGGGTATCTGCTTTAATTCAAAGGGCATTTTTCTGCCGCTTGTGACCACCTTATCGGCGGCGTTGTGATCCGAGTGACCGTGGCTGCATATCACTGCATCCGCAAGGAGGCGCATGAGCTTCAGCCCATGTACCGAACCGTCTGCATAGGGGTCGAATACGATGCAGCCGCCTTCGCCGATTAGTCGAAAGCAGGCGTGACCGAACCATTCAAGCTTCATAGTATCATATCCTTTCACAAGGTCTTTCCCTTATCATACCAAAGATTTCCCCCGCCGACAAGGTGCGGAAAGGAGAAACGCAATGAAAAAGTTTGTATCCGTGATTTTAATAGCATGTATGTGCATGGGCATTGCGGCATGTACCGCAGCGGAGCCCCCGACTCCGAGCCCCTCGGCAGATCCTACGCCTACGCCCACGCCCACTCCCGAACCGGTGGATGACGGTCTGCCCGATATTGACCCGACCTCGTGGGAGTTTGTGCTGGTCAATCCATGGAACGAGATACAGGGGGAGACTCCGGAGCTTGAGTACTTTGAGGGCGTACTGTACGATGCAAGGATAATCGAGCCCATGAGCGAATTTGCAAAGGGTGCAAGGGCAGCGGGGCATACCTTCTATGCCTTCTCCGGCTATCGCGATCTTGCGACGCAGACCTATCTTTTCAATCGCAAGGTGTCGCAGGTGGGTGAGGAAAAGGCACGCACCATCGTTGCCTACCCCGGTACGAGTGAGCATCATACCGGACTTGCCGCCGATATTGCCGACGGCAGATATTCGACTCTGACAGCGGAGCTTGAGCAGACCGCACTATATAAGTGGATGGTCGAGCATTGTGCCGAGTATGGCTTCATCGTGCGCTACCCCAACGGCAAAAGCGAGATCACCGGCATAATCTACGAGCCGTGGCACTTCCGCTATGTCGGCGTCGAGGCGGCGACTTATATAATGGAAAACGACCTCACCCTTGAAGAATTCCTCGCACTGTATGAGAATCGGTGAGTGTGAAAAAAAGCTCCGGATAACCGGAGCTTTTTTGGTTGTATGTAAAAATGTTGCGGACTATGCATGCACTGTTGATTGCTCTCGGTGATGATATACGCCTACGGCGAAGATATACACAACTTCGTCGTGATGATATACAAAGCCTGTCGGCTTGAATAAAAAAATCCAAGTCCAAAAGGACTTGGATTTTTGGTGGACGATACAAGACTCGAACTTGTGACCTCCCGCACGTCAAGCGGATGCGCTACCAGCTGCGCCAATCGTCCGTTTATCGGCAACGGTTATTATAACCGCTGCCGATTTGTTTGTCAACAGTTTTTTCTGAAAACTTTACCTTACCACGACACGGCAGGTCGCACTTGCGCCGTAGCAGGTGACGGTGATCGTCGCAACGCCGCTTCCTACTGCACGGATGTTCGCCGAGGAGCCGTTGGTGTCGATCTTGATGACATTCTCATCGGAGCTTGACCAGATGATCTCGGGATTGACAAGATTCATCGGATAGGGCTGCGCCGTCAGCGGGGTGATGTCGCCGACATTGGTGGTGAACTCGGTACGAATGTCGCCGTAGTAATAGATCTTGACCTCGTTGACCGTCGGCGTTACCTCGGGAGTCGGAGACTCGGACGGGGAGGGGGTGGGAGCGTCGGTCACCGGAGCGGGGGTCGGCTTATCGGGTGTGCCCGGTGTGTCGGCATTGGGAAGGCTTACGGCGATCATGACGACTAAAGCGGCGATCACCGCAACGACCAAAACCGCACCGAAGATGAGCTGCCATCTGCGATTGTCGGCAGCCTGAGCAGCGGCGGCGGTGCCTTTGACGGAACTCGGCGTTGTGCCGGGAACACGGCCGCTCTGCTGAACTCTCCTTGTACCGCAATTGGGGCAGCGACGGCGAACGGCGGAAAACTTGCTTCCGCAGCGACGACAGGTTATTTGAGGAATGAAGCCCATAAATGTGCCTCCTTTTAGCTGTTTATCAAAGATTATAATACAGCAAACCCGCCCTTGCGTCAAGTGTTTCCGATTTTCCCGCCCACGGGGAGAGCCAAGCGTGTGGTGCGCTTTAATATCTGCATTGCGACGACCCAAAATGCCGGAAAGCGAAAAGACTCGGGAAGAGTCGCTTCTTCCCGAGTCCGAAATATTATCTTACGCTCTGCCCTTCATGACGGCTCTCATGCGGAGACTGTGGTCGAGGATGCTCTTGCGGAGGCGGAGGCTCTTGGGAGTGACCTCCAAAAGCTCATCGTCGGCAAGGAACTCCAGACACTGCTCAAGGCTCATCTGCTTCGGCGGAACAAGGCGCAGAGCCTCATCGGAGCCGGAAGCACGGGTGTTGGTGAGGTGCTTTGTGCGGCAGACATTAACGGCGATGTCTTCATTTTTCGGGCAGACGCCGACGACCATTCCGCCGTAGACCTTGGTGCCGGGGCTTATGAACATGGCACCGCGCTCCTGAGCGTTCCAGATGCCGTAGGCGACGGCTTCGCCGGTCTCAAAGGCGATGAGCGATCCGGTGCTGCGGCGGCTGAGATCGCCCTTGTATGCCTCGTACTTCTCAAAGACGGACGCCATGATGCCCTCACCCTTGGTGTCGGTCAAAAACTCGTTGCGGTAGCCGAAAAGTCCTCTCGACGGCACAAGATAGGTGAGCTTAACACGGTTGCCCACGGGCAGCATCTCAACGAATTCGCCCTTTCTGGCACCCAGCTTTTCCATGACGGAGCCCATAAAATCGGACGGAACATCGGCAACGACACGTTCGATAGGCTCACACATAACGCCGTCTATTTCCTGATAAAGCACTCTCGGAGGGGAGACCTGGAACTCGTAGCCCTCGCGGCGCATGGTCTCGATGAGGATGGAAAGGCTCATCTCGCCTCTGCCTGCAACATTGAAGGAGTCGGTCGAGCCCTCGACATCGGTGACACGCAGGGAGACATCCTTTAGCGTCTCACGCATAAGGCGGTCACGGATCTGCCTTGAGGTGACGAACTTGCCCTCACGACCCGCAAAGGGGCTGTCGTTGACGGAGAAGGTCATCTCCAGAGTGGGGGCGGAGATCTTGACAAAGCTCAGGGGCTCCGCAAAGCCTCTTGCGCATATGGTGTCGCCGATGGTGATGTCGCCTATGCCGCTCATGGCGATGATGTTGCCCGCACCGGCTTCGGTCACGGGGATCTTGTTAAGACCGTCAAACTCATAGAGTGACACAGCCTTTGCTTTCATAGTCGGCTCATCGGCGTGGTGGTAGTTGCAGACCTCGATCTCCTGATTCTGACGGACGACACCGCGCTCGATACGGCCGATGGCGATACGACCGACATATTCGTTGTAGTCAACGCTGGACACGAGCATCTGGAAGGGTGAATCGAGATCCTGTTCGGGAGCGGGGATGTATTCGAGTATCGTCTCAAAGAGGGGCTTGAGATCGGTGCCGACGACTTCGGGACTGTAGCTTGCAGTACCCTGTCTGCCGGAGCAGAAGAGCATGGGGGAGTCGAGCTGCTCATCGGTGGCATCGAGGTCCATGAGAAGCTCCAGGACCTCATCGACGACCTCGTGTATGCGCTGGTCGGGGCGGTCGATCTTGTTGACGACGACGATGACACGGTGACCCAGTTCCAAAGCTCTCGACAGGACGAATCTCGTCTGCGGCATGGGACCCTCCGCTGCGTCAACGAGCAGAATTACGCCGTTTACCATCTTGAGTATACGCTCGACCTCACCGCCGAAGTCGGCATGTCCCGGGGTATCGACTATGTTTATCTTGGTATCGCCGTACTGTACGGCGGTGTTCTTTGCCATGATGGTTATGCCGCGCTCACGCTCAAGGTCGTTTGAGTCCATAACACGATCGACGACCTCCTGATTCTCCCTGTAAACGCCGCTCTGCTTGAGCATTTCATCGACGAGGGTGGTCTTGCCGTGGTCAACATGAGCGATTATTGCTATATTTCTGAGCTTGTTCATAAAAATGCAACTCCTCTATATCCGTTTCAACACAAAAATTTATTTTAACACCCTTTATTTTAAATTACAATATTTTTTGCGGCAATAAATGAAAAAACAGGCACGATTTTAAATCGCACCTGTTGTGGCTTCAGCTTTCCATCTGTTTGCCGAGGAAGGCGGAAACGGTCTGAGCAAGCTTGCGCTCGAGTTCGGATGAGGCTGCGCTGCCTCTTTGGGTGACGAATAAAACGCAGCCGAGCACATCGCCCTCGGATATGACCGGAGCGGCTATCGAGATGCAGTATAGTTCGTCGGAGTCCGTCACCGGAAGGCAGCTTGCGCCCTCCTGACGAAAGATGCCGCGATTCTCCATGATGTGTTCGAGTTCGGGGCTTATGCATTTGTTCAAAAGCTCACGCCTAGCACCGCCTGCGACTGCGATCACCGAGTCACGGTCGCATACTGCGGCGATGGCGTCGGTGCTTTTGTGCAGGCTGTCGCAGATCTGAGCGGCAAAATCGCCGATCTCTCCGATGGGTGAGTATTTTTTGAAAATGACCTCCCCATCCTTGTCCGTAAAAATCTCCAACGGGTCGCC
>CAZLSN010000062.1:0-7771 GCA_964562265.1 uncultured Oscillospiraceae bacterium | reverse complement strand
TCATCTCCATCGTAGTCCTTGCCTTCACCTCGAAACGTTCGAGAGCCCCCAAGGCGGAAGGCATCCCCTACGACAAGGGAACAAGATGATCCGATTGCTTTATTGATTTTAAAGATCCCCCATCTCCGGATGGGGGATCTTTGCTGCGGCGTAAAAAAGGTGTCCGATTTTTCGGACACCTTTTTGAGTTTATATTTACTTTATAGTGATCATCAGCTCGCCTGCCTTGACGGACTGACCTTCCATTACGAAGACTTCGTCTATAATGCCGTCCATTCTTGCTACGACGCTGGTCTCCATCTTCATCGCCTCGACGGTGGCGAGGACATCGTTCACCTTAACGGCATCGCCTGCCTTGACTACGACCTTGCAGACCATGCCGGGGATGGATGCGCCGACCTGAGACTTGTTCTCGGGATCTGCCATGACGGTGCGGGAGACGCTTTCGGCTGCCTTCGGATCGGGTACCGCGACCTCACGGCGCATCCCGTTGAGCTCGAACTGGACATTGCGGGTGCCGTCCTCGTTCAGATCGCCCAGACCGAGGTACTTGATGACAAGGGTCTTGCCGTCCTCGATGTTTATCTGGTTGGTCTCGCCGATCGCCATGCCGTTGAAGAACACATGGCTGCCCATGCGGGTGATGTAGCCGTACTCCTTGCGGTGGGCGATGAACTCCTCATACACCTTGGGGTACATGGCGTAGGATATGACGGAGTGACGCTGGTCGAAGGTGGGGTGGATCTTGCGCACTTCTTCCTCGAGCTTGTCGAAGTCAACGGGGGGCAGCAGCTCACCGGGACGGCAGGTGATGGGCTTTTCGCCCTTCAAAACTACCTTCTGCAAATCAACGGGGAAGCCGCAGGGAGGCTGACCCATCATGCCCTTGAAGTAGCTGACGACGGAATCGGGGAAGGCGAGGGATTCGCCTCTCTCAACGATGTTTTCGGGGGTGAGATCGTTCTGCACCATGAATATCGCAAGGTCGCCGACCATCTTGGAGGAGGGAGTTACCTTGATGATGTCACCCAGCATGAGGTTTACGGTGCGGTACATTTCCTTGACCTCGGCAAAGCGGTGACCGAGACCGAGAGACTCGACCTGAGGCTGGAGGTTTGTGTACTGGCCTCCGGGGATCTCGTAACGGTAAATGTCTGTTACGGGGATCTTGAGGCCCTTATCGAAGCTTTCGTAGCGCAGTCTTACATCGCCCCAGTAATCGGAGAGTTCCTGAAGCCTCTGAGGATCAAAGCCGGGGTCACGCTCCTGACCGCGAAGAGCCTCGTTTAAGGCGTTGAGACTGGGCTGACTCGTGAGGTTTGCCATCGAACCCATTGCGGTATCGACGATGTCGCAGCCTGCCTCGGATGCAAGCAGCAGCGTTGCAAGCTGGTTGCCGGTGGTGTTGTGGGTGTGCAGATTTATGGGAAGTCCGATCTCCTGCTTCAGAGTGGAGATGAGCTTCTTTGCGGCATAGGGCTTGAGCAGTCCCGACATATCCTTTATCGTCAGGATATGTGCGCCTCTCTTTTCAAGCTCCTTTGCGAAATCAACATAGTACTTGAGTGTGTACTTATCCTTGCTGGGGTCGAGAATGTTGCCGGTGTAGCACATTGTACCCTCAAGCAGCTTACCCTGACGCAGGACCTCGTCCATGGCGACCTCCATGTTCGGCAGCCAGTTGAGAGAGTCGAACACACGGAAGACATCGATGCCCTGATGTGCCGCCTCTTCGACGAAGGCACGAACAAGATTGTCGGGATAGCTTGCGTAGCCGACGAGGTTGGAACCGCGGAGAAGCATCTGGAAGGGAATGTTGGGGATCTTCTCACGGAGCCAGCAGAGGCGTTCCCACGGTGACTCATGCAGGAAGCGGTAAGCTGTATCGAAGGTCGCTCCGCCCCACATTTCGAGGGAGAAGCAGTCTGCCAGAATGTCGGCGGTACCCTCGGCACCCTTTACCATATCCCTTGTACGCAGTCTTGTGGAGAGCAGGGACTGGTGAGCGTCACGCATGGTGGTGTCGGTTATGAGCAGCTTCTTCTCGCCGAGGATGTAATCCTTTACGGCGTCGGGACCTTTGGTATCCAAAAGCTCCTTTAAGCCGTCTGCTCTGGAGATGGGCCTGTTTGCCTTGGGGAAGCGGGGGGCATCGTACTGATGACGCTCCGCATCGGGGCTATTCACCTGAATGTTCGCTATGTATTTGAGAACTCTGGTCGCTCTGTCCTTGCCTTCCTCGAACTCGAAAAGCTCGGGGGTCTCATCGATGAACTTGGTGTGGCAGCCGCCGGAAATGAAGGTGGGGTGAGCGAGAATGTTGGTGATGAAGGGGATGTTGGTCTTGACGCCTCTGACATGCTCCTCGTTTATGGCACGGGTCGCCTTGCGGCAGACTGCGGGGAAGGTGCAGTCCCAGCTTGTGACCTTAACGAGCAGGGAGTCGTAGTAGGGCGAGATCGTGGAGCCGGTGGCGACATTACCGCCGTCGAGACGAACGCCGAAGCCGCCGCCGGAGCGGTAGCCGATTATCCTGCCGTTGTCGGGAGCGAACTTGTTTGCGGGGTCCTCGGTAGTGACACGGCACTGGATGGCGTAGCCGTTTATGTGCAGATCATTCTGATTGCCGAGTCCGATCTCGGGGTGGGAGATGGGGCAGCCCTGCGCAATGAGTATCTGAGCGCGAACGAGGTCAACATTGGTTATCATCTCGGTGACGGTATGCTCGACCTGAATGCGGGGGTTCATCTCGATGAAATAGTGGTTGCCGTCACGATCGACAAGGAACTCAACGGTACCGGCGTTGACATAGCCGACCTTCTCGGCGATCTTCACGGCATCGGTGTGCAGCTTGCATCTGACCTCGGCGGGAACGCTCCATGCGGGGGCGAACTCAACGACCTTCTGATAGCGACGCTGCAAGGAGCAGTCACGCTCACCGAGGTGGCGGACATTGCCGTATTTATCGGCAAGGATCTGAACCTCAATGTGCTTGGGCTCAACGAGGTACTTTTCAATGAATATATCGTCGTTGCCGAAGGCCTTGTGAGCTTCGCTTCTTACAAGCTCAAAGGAGGGGATGACATCCTCCTCGCAGGTGCAAAGGCGCATGCCTCTGCCGCCGCCGCCTGCGGCAGCCTTCAGAATGACGGGGAAGCCGAAGGACTTTGCCATCTCAAGTGCTTCCTCACCGCTCTTTAAGGGCGACTCACAGCCGGGGATAACGGGAACGCCGCACTCAATGGCGATCTTCTTTGCGGAAAGCTTATCGCCCATCTTGGCGAGGACATCGCTGGGAGGTCCTATAAAGGTTATGCCGTTCTCCTCACAGGCACGGGCAAAGTCGGCATTCTCCGATAAAAAGCCGTAGCCGGGATGGATGGCATCGACATTCCTGCGCTTTGCGAGACTGATGATCTCGGGGATGTCGAGGTAGACGCCGAGGGGACTTTTATTCTCACCGACGAGGTAAGCTTCATCTGCCTTGATACGGAAGAGGCTGTAAGTGTCCTCCTTTGAATACATGGCGACGGTGTTGATACCGAGGTCATAGCACGCCCTGAAAATTCGGACTGCGATCTCGCCTCTGTTGGCGGCGAGAACTTTGTTAAAGGTCTTTTCCGGCATGAGGGTACTCCTTTGCAATTTAGTTTCCGAGTATAATTATAATTGCGAAAAAGCAGTTTAGCAAGTAAAAATGATATTTTGTAAAAACCTTTAAAATTACCCCCTCTCACAAGGCTTTTTGTTGCATTTTAACTAAACATGCGCAAATTGTCATCAAATTAACATATCAAATTGTGCATTTCGCCCAGCGGATTTACAAAAAACGGAATTGTTCCGAGGCCTGCTCACAACGAAAAACAGACAATGCCCTCGTTTTGAGAACACTGTCTGCTTTTAATATAGCATTGTCTGTTTGCATCTATGACCGCCGCTAAGTGCGGCTTTGCGGGATCACTCGGTTCGCAGGGCGACGACGGGATCCTTGTTTGCCGCAACCTTGGAGGGGATAAGTCCCGCGATGACGGTAAGCACCATGCTTATCGCAACGAGTATCACACCCGCTTCCGCAGGCAGCACCGCATTGATGCTCTTGATACCGGTGAGCGAATGGACGATGGCGTTTATCGGGATGCACAGCAGTATCGTCGCAAGTATACCTATAAGTCCGGCAGCGAAGCCGACGATTATCGTCTCGGCGTTAAACACCCTCGAAATGTCCTTCTTCGATGCGCCGATAGCACGGAGTATGCCTATCTCCTTTGTGCGTTCGAGGACGCTTATATAGGTGATGATGCCGATCATTATGCTGGATACGATGAGCGAGATGGCGACGAAGGCGATGAGAACATAGGATATGACATCGATTATCGTCGTAACGGAGCTCATGATGAGTGCGACATAGTCGGTGTAGCTTATTTTGTCCGCTTCCTCGACGCCGTCGTTGTAGTCGTTTATTATTTCCGCAACGGCATCCTTGTCGGCAAAGGTGGAGACATAGATGTTGACTATGTCGGGGGAGTCGAGATCGACATAGCCGAGAGCCTTCAGGTTGTCCTCAAGCGTGGACTCGGAGAAGGTCTCGGGCATGAAGCGGTCGTAAATGAGCTTCATACCATCGGCGGTGAAGTAGCAATCGTCAAACGCAGCGGCAAGCTGCGCATCGGAAAGCGTGGCAAGGGATGCCCGTATCTGCTTATCGTAAGCGTCGGAGATCTGAGCGGAGAGCATTTCACGCATGTAGGCAAACAGCGTCTCATCGTCCATTGCCTCGATAAGCTCCATATACTCGGGATAGTTCTCGGTGACAAGCTGCTCGATGTCCTCGCGGCTTATATCTTTAAGCTGCTCATCGAGGATGGAGTCGATGTAGGCATCGGGGGCGATGGCATTGTAATTAACATACAGCTCCGCCTTCTTGGCGGTATCGAGAGTCTTGAAGTACTCGGTGACGGTCTCGACTACCTCCTCATCGGTGAGTACATCCTCATCGCCCTTGAAAGGCAGTCCGGTGAATATATCGGTGTCGGGATCCTGAAGCTGAGCCTTCACAAGCTCACTTTCGGCGGTTTGCTCGACGACATACTCGGTCAGTGCGCTTGTGTAGCCGATGGCACCGATCATCATTCCGCTTACTGCATCGTCGGAAAGCCTTACGACACCGACGATCTTTATCTCGATGCCGTTCGAGTACAGGGTTTTAAGTCCCAGCTCATCCTCGGTTATATCCTTGTAACCGCCGTTTATGGGATCGGGCTGATAGCAGTCGGAGGGGAGTATGAGTCGGAAGCTGCGGCTGCAAATATCGGCGTAGCTCCAGCTCTCGGTTTTTGCCGGTTCGACCTCCTGACCGCTCATGTATGCGGTCATTATGCGCACCATCTCGTCGGAGGATTTGAGACCCAGCGAGTAAAGAACTATGTCGGACACCTCGTTGTTCTCATTTACGACAAGGATGACCTCATCGTAGCTTTGCGGCCATCTGCCGTAAAGCACATCGTACTGACTTGTGAGAAGGTCGCTGACAAGTGCGCCGTCCTTGCCTTCCAGCATCTCCTGCCAGACGGTTATGCCGCCCTCGGTGGACGATGACTGCGGCATGGAGCTCATCATACCGTTATAGGCTTCGTCGGCGGAGCTTTGTGCCTCGTCGCCTACAAGACCGGAACTCATCGAACGCATGATGTCCATGGCGTCGCTGCGGACTATCTTACCGTTGGGGTCCTCGGCGAACATGTTCATGGGCAGATTGTAGCTGTACTGTATTGCGGTGACATGCTGCGAAAGCGCGGTCTCGGCATCTTCGCTCTGCTCACGGTCCAAAAACTCCTTAAAGTCACGGAGATTGTTCGTCGTTATCTCGGCATTTGTCATAGCGTCCATAAGCTCCAGCATGACATTGCTGGAATAAACGGCGTCCTTCTCATGGGCGTTTTCGCCGTTGTTTGCACGGATGCCCATAAGGGTCGTGAGCATGGAGCTCATATCGACGCTTTCGCTCTCGATGGTTATCGGGTAGGCCGAGAGAGTGTTTTCCTGTATCTGATCGATGTAATTGTTGACACCGGTGGAGATCGAAAGAATAAGTGCAATGCCGATTATGCCGATGCTGCCCGCAAATGCAGTGAGCAGAGTGCGGCCCTTTTTGGTCATGAGGTTATTCAGCGACAGCGAAAGAGCGGTGAGGTAGCTCATGGCTGTCTTTTTAAACGAAGGCCCCTTTGTGACCTCCTCGCTTGACGAATAAGGCATGGAATCGTCGGTTATAAGACCGTCCTTCAAACGGATGACCCTTGTTGCGTATTCCTCGGCAAGATCGGGGTTGTGCGTTACCATGATGATGAGCTTCGACTTTCCGATCTCACGCAGAATGTCCATAATCTGAACGCTGGTCTCGGAGTCAAGCGCACCGGTAGGCTCATCGGCAAGCAGAATGTCGGGATCGTTGACGAGCGCACGGGCAATGGCAACACGCTGCATCTGACCGCCGGACATCTGATTCGGCTTCTTGTAAAGCTGATCGCCGAGTCCGACCTTGTTCAGGGCGTCGACAGCCCTCTGCCGCCGCTCCGCCTTATCGACTCCGGAAAGCGTGAGGGCAAGCTCGACATTTGAAAGCACGGTCTGATGTGGGATGAGGTTGTAGGACTGAAAAACGAAGCCTATCGAGTGGTTACGATAGCTGTCCCAGTCACGATCGGTGAAATCCTTGGTGGATTTGCCGTTTATGACAAGGTCGCCGTCGGTGTACTGATCGAGACCTCCGATGATGTTTAAAAGTGTGGTCTTACCGCAGCCGGAGTGACCCAAGACGGCGACGAATTCGCTCTCGCGAAATTCAAGGTCGATGCCTTTTAGGGCATGGACGGTCTCCTCTCCGATGCTGTAATCCTTTGTGATACCTTTTAGCTTGAGCAATGGCAGCAGCCCCTTTGAAATGTAGAAATAATAAAATATTATCGTCTTTTCGTGGCTCAAAGTCAAGCGGCTGCAAGCATTGTTTACCGATTATCCACATTCTTGAGCTGCTTGACAATTGTGAGCATATGCGGTAAAATAGCAAAGCAATTTCAAAATGCCCCCGTAGCTCACCCGGATAGAGCGTACGCCTCCTAAGCGTAAGGTAGTGAGTTCGAGTCTCGCCGGGGGTGCCAAAAAAAGATACCCGCCATAAGCGGGTATCTTTTTTGTCCAAGCCGACAGGCTCCAAATATCATCACCGAAGGCGTATTATTCGTTGGCTTGATGATATACAAGGCTTCGCCTTGATGGAATTCCGTTCACTTCTTCAAAAAGTCCTTAAATGCCACGAATACGGCGGCGCAGTCGATGACCGTTGCCGCTATTAAAACGATAAGAGCACTTGTGGTCATTGCCGTCACCTCCTCAGACCAAGCCGCAGAAGGCGCAGATCACAAGCAGAACGACATCGAAGCCGAGGATGCCGCCGACTGCCTTGAGTGAGCCTTTGATCGTGGGTCTGTCATGAACATAGAATGCGGTGGCGAAGAAGGGAAGGTAGCCGATGAGCCACAGCAGCCACGGGCAGGATCTCTGCCAGAAGGGCCACTCCCAGGTGAGTATGCCGCAGTAGTTCAGGAAGCACTCTATCGCAACTGCTGCGGTGGTCAGGACGATGCACAAGAATACACGGTTGTTGATGCCGAGTATTTTTGCCTTTTTGTCCTCCGGAAGCATGAGGCAGACGGAGATGCCCATGATAAGGAACATCATGGAGATCTCAAGGTTGTAGCCTATGAGGATGAGC
>CAZLSN010000061.1:0-7932 GCA_964562265.1 uncultured Oscillospiraceae bacterium | reverse complement strand
GTGCTTATTTTAGCATAAGCTTTGTTCTTACATTATCTAATTTTCAAGGTACAATCTCGCCGCCTCCGAAAGGGTGACAGCTTGTCTACTATAACACGGCGCGAAGGCTTTGTCAAGACTTTTTTCAGATTTTTTTAAATCTTTTTTGTTTCGACTCGGTTCCCCTCGTGAGGTGCTTCGTTAGAATACCACCGAGAACTCGTTATGTCAACACTTTTTTGCTCAAAATCGCAAGATTTTTCGGGATTTTTCGGAGCGCACTAAATATTGTGGTTACTTTCGGGAATACTAACAACATGTCTGATAACATCGAATCCCGCCGCCGCAGAACAGGCGGAGACAAAACACATCCGAGGGCAATTCCCCGCTTTCCGGAGCCTGTGAATTCCGAAACTCTGAAAAATATTTTTGCCGACTGCGACGATTTTCAGCACAGAAACATCGACTGCGGTCTTTTGGGGCGCAGAAAAGTTTTTGTCTGCTGGCTCGACGGCACCGTTTCGGGTACCGAGCTTTCCGAAGATATTCTCCGTCCGCTGACGGAGCTTTTGCGCTGCGCCGATCCCGCTCCGGAAAGACTGCTTTCGGGGGCTGTATACAGCGGTGCCGCCGAAATGTGCGGCGATACCGACTCACTCGTGCGCTGCATCACCAAGGGCTGCTGCGCTGTGGTCTTTGACGACGATGCCTGCGCCGTCTGTTTTGAGATCCGCTCCCCCTCGGCACAGCGCAGCGTCACCGAGCCGACGATCGAAAAATCGCTCAAGGGCGGCAAGGATGCCTTCACCGAGACACTGCGCACAAACACCGCTCTCATAAGGCGGCGCATTTCAAATCCGTCGCTCAAAATCAAGAGCAACACCATAGGACGCAAAAGTGAGACCTCGGCATCAGTGATCTACATCGACGGGGTGGCAGATCCCTCCGTCGTGGCTGAGCTTATCTCCCGCCTCGACGCAATAGACATAGACGGTGTTATCGCCACCGGCTGTATCGAGGAACTTATCGTCGATCATCCGAGATCGCCGTTCCCGCAGCTTTTGCACACCGAACGCCCCGACCGCTTTGCCCGCCAGCTTTTAAACGGCAGAGTGGGGCTTATCATCGACGGGCTGCCGATAGGCTTTCTGCTGCCCGTCACCTTTGCGGAGTTTCTCCGTGTTCCGCAGGACGATTCGCAGAACTTCATCGTAAACAGCGCACTGAGCGTGATTCGTCATTTTGCGACCGTGCTTGCGCTGGTGCTTCCCGCTCTGTATGTCGCGATCGCCATGTACCATCAGGAGATGATACCGACGAAGCTGCTCGTTTCGATAATCGAGTCAAAGGAAAATGTACCCTTTCCAACTTCTCTGGAGGTCATGGGTATGCTCATCGCCTTTGAGCTTTTGCAGGAGGCGGGACTGAGGCTTCCGAACCCCATCGGCGACACCGTAAGCATCATCGGTGCGCTGATCGTCGGGCAAAGCGCAGTCGAGGCAAGCGTCATTTCCCCCATCGCCGTCATCGTCGTCGCCTTCGCCGGCATATGCGGCTTTGCGCAGCCGAGCCAAGACATGGGAGCCGCACTGCGGCTGGGCAGATTTTTGCTCGTGATCGCCGCAATACTCTCGGGACTTTTCGGAGTCACCGCCCTTTTGTGTCTCATCGTCTGGTACCTTTGCACTATGGACAGCTTCGGCGTAAACTACACCGCTCCGCTCACCGGGGGCAGAAAGGGCTCCGTCCTCGCCACATTTCTGCGAAAACCCAAGACGGCGGATGTTTTCCGTGAAGCGGAGCTCAACACCCCCGACAGGAGAAATCAGAAATGAAAAGGGCAATAGTTTTGATCTGCGCCGTCTGCCTTGCGTTTTCGGGCTGCGGCGGTGAGCTTTCCGATCACAGCGAGGTCGAGCGGCTGCTTGTCATTCAGGCGATGGGCTTCGACCTTGCAGATGACGGCGTTGTGCTGTCCGTATCATCGGGCAGCGACGGCATGGGCGGTCAAAGCGAGGCACCGCAGGACACACTGCGAATGAGAGCCGAGGCGGCGACCCTGCTCTCTGCTCAAAAGCTCATTTCCGACCGCAGTCTCAGTGAGGAGCTGTTTTTCGCTCACACCTCCTACATCGTCATAGGCAGCGGCGCACTCAAAGACGGCGTTTCGCAGTACCTCGACTATATCGGGCGCAACGATTCGTTTCGGCTTGACATCCCCGTTTTTGCGGTATGTGACGGCAGTGCGGAGGAGATCATAGTCGGCACCGGTGACGAGGCCTGCGACTCCGTGAACATTTTAAGCTCCGTTGAGCGCAGCCTTGCATCGGGCGGAGCGGCGCATGTTTTCAGTGCCGGTGAGATCGCCGCACAGCTTAATTCAAACGGCTCATCCCTTATCTGTGCCGTAAAGACCGAGAGAGTCTCTGCCGTAGATCCCGATGCAAAGGACCATGAGCTCACTGCGGCATTTGATGGCTATGCCGTGATCGGCGGCGGAAGGCTCATCGGCAAAATAAGCGCCGACGACGCTCTGGCTGTCGAACTCTTATCGGGTCGTGCGGGAGCGGCGATACTCACGGAGCAGTCGGGTGACTGCACCGCCGCACTCAGACTCGGCAAATCAAGCTGCGAGATCCTACCTATATATAATAATGATGCTCTAAGCGGCATCGAGGTCTCACTGAAGCTTTCCGCAGAGCTTTGCGAGGTCCACGGCAAGCGGGAAGCAGACGGTATAAATGCCGCATTCCGTGAGGATATGTACTCCCGCGTGAGCCGTGTTCTGGCTCTTTCGCAGGAGCTTCACTGCGATTTTCTGCGTCTCGGTGCCGTTCTTCACGCCAAGGCTCCGCTTGCGCCATATATCGATGCCGAGGCTTTTCGGGAGGTGCTGCCGCAGCTTACTATTTATATTAATGTAGAGACCTCGCTCGACAAGGGTTATGCCGCATAAATTCCATCGGTGGTGATAATTTGAAAGCACAATTTAACAGGCGGCAGCTTTTGTATCTTGCCTTCACCGCCTTTCTTGCTCCCGCAACGAGGCTCATCCCCGAAACCACCGCCGCCATAGCGGGCAGCGGAAGCTGGCTATCGCCTATCATCGCACTGCCCTTTGTGCTTTTGTATGTCCTCTTTTTGTCGCAGTTTTTCAAAAACCGCAGACTCGGCGAAGGCAGTGCCGAGATGATACTCCGTGCGGTCGGGGGAAGATCGGGCAGAACGATACTGTTTTTCATCGGCTGCTACATGTTCTTCTACTCCGGCTTTCTCCTGCGAACGGGTACAGCACGCTTCACGACAACTATCTACTCCGAATCCGGCACCGCGGCGTTTATCGTGACCGGTCTCGTCCTCGGTGCCATCGCCGCCCTCGGCCCCATGAAGGCGGTCATTCGCAGTGCCAAGGTCTTCGGATTGTTCTGCGCTGCGGTCGAGATCTTCGTTTTGCTGCTGTCGCTCCGTGGGGTCGATCCGCTGCGGCTGCTGCCCGTATTCGATCCCGATCCCGCTGCGCTCATTTTAGGTGCCGCACCTGCCGTGCATGTGCTTGTCGGTACTTTGTGCTTTGTCGGCTTTGCGATCTACGGTGCCGGAACGGAGCGGGGCTTTGTCCGCTCCTTCGGACTGTGGAGTGCGATCTGCTCAGTGCTTCTCACTCTCGTCTCTGCCGCCATCGTCGGGAGCTACGGTGCGGAGCTGACAGCATCCCTCGTTCATCCCTTTTTCACGCTCACAAGAGGCATATCGCTGCTCAACACCCTGGAGCGTGTCGAAGCATTCATCGTCGCCGTCTGGATATTCCCCGATTTTATCATGCTGGGGCTTATGCTCTCCTGCGGCTGCCGCTGCCTGAGACTGTCCTTCGGCTATAAGCCGCCGACTGACTGCGAAAAAATGCTGTCACTTAAAAACGGTCGCTGGCTAATTATCCCGGGGATCGGCATATGCATTGCGGCAGTGCTGCTCATTCCAAGCGGAACGCAGGGGATGAAGCTTTTCGGTGAAGCGGTCATTCCGGCTTTAAGCTCATTTATCGCCGTTATTGTCCTGCCGCTGTGCTGCCTTATCGGCAAGCTGCGAAAAACAATCTGATATTATATGCGGATATGACAAAAGCCACGACATTCGTCGTGGCTTTATATCATCTAAATCTCAAGCTCAGTCCATCTTGTTGAGCTTTACGGTCATTGCGGACTTCTTGTGGGCTGCATTGTTCTTGTGAAGCAGACCCTTTGCTGCTGCCTTATCGACTGCCTTGACAGCTACCTTGTAGCTCTCTGCTGCGACTGCCTTCTCACCGCCTTCAACGGCTGCGTCGAACTTCTTGATGACGGTCTTGAGAGCGGTCTTATCTGCACGGTTCTTTGCTCTGAGCTGCTTGGACTTCTCGTCTCTCTTTGCAGCGGACTTAATGTTGGGCATCTGTGCACCTCCTCCTTTAACTTAGTAACATAAATCCACACGGGATCTTCCGGCTTACCCGACGAGGTTCGCCGGTCGTCAGACTGAGCTGACGGTTACTGCCGTTGGGACTGAAATAAACATAACGAATCACGAGCCTTCGCCCGCAGATAATGATTTTAACATTGCAGTGCAAAAAATGCAAGGTTTTTTCTGCATTTCTGCAACATTTTTTTCGCCACACATTATTTTTGATCTTTTGGGGAAAACTACACTATATATTGTGTTTGAGGTGAAAATATGCAGAAAAGTTCGGCCCGCACAGACCTTGCTTTAGAGGCAAGTCTCGGCTCCGGCGGTAAGACGAGCATTAAAGAGGAAAGTATTTTCGGCTGCAAGGTCAGTGAGGTAAATATTACTGACAAGCGAGCATCCGAATTGTTATGTAAACCCGTTGGCAAATATCTTGCACTTGACCTCGGCGGATTTATCGAAAGACATGAGAATTCGTTTGAAAACTCCGTAAATGCCCTGTCCGCACTGCTGCGACGCTTTCCCGAAATCGAGACTGGCAGCAGCTTTCTCATCGCCTGCCTCGGCAATGAAGCAGTAACTCCCGATGCAATAGGCCCCGAAACGGCAAAGCGGCTTATCGTCACCAGACATCTCAAATCGGGTCTGCCTCGGGACTTTGCCGGCTTTGCTTCCGTCTCAGTTCTTCGCACCGGTGTACTCGGCACCACCGGCATCGAAAGTGCGCATGCCTTGCGAGCTGTCGCAGGGCTTGTTCGTCCGGACTGCATTATTGCCGTTGACGCTCTCGCATCGGCGGAGCTTGACAGGCTGTGTCGCTGCATACAACTATCAGACAGCGGTATCGCTCCCGGCTCCGGTGTCGGCAATGACCGTGAGGCACTGTCCCGTGACAGCCTCGGTGTTCCGGTGATCGCCGTCGGAGTGCCGACCGTCATCGATGCGCAGACTATCTCAGACGACGCTGCTGCCGAGGGCCTGTTTGTTACACCGAGGAACATCGACGAGCTTGTATCCTCGGTGTCAAAGCTCATCGCTTACGGGATAAATATCGGACTTCACAAGGGGCTCAGTGTGCAGGATGTCGATCTTTTGATCTGTTGAATGTTTCATGTGAAACATAAAAAATATAAAATGTTTCATGTGAAACATTGAAATCTACAATAAAGCTTGATATAATGAGCAAAGAGGTGAGACTATGTCAAAAATTATTGCGGTAGCCAACCAAAAAGGCGGTGTCGGCAAGACGACGACTGCCGTCAATCTCTGCTGTGCGCTGAAAATGAAGGGCAAGAAAGTGCTGCTCATAGACTGCGATCCGCAGGGCAACAGCAGCTCCGGTATGGGCGTTGACAAGAACACATCCCCCGGTGCCTACGAGCTTATCACAAAGTCGGCGGATATATGCGACTGCATCAAAAAGACAGAGTACGGCGATGTCGTACCGTCAAATAAGGAGCTGTCCGGTGCGACGGTTGAACTTGTGATGAAGGTGCGCCGTGAATATGTGCTGAAAGACGCCTTGCAGCTTGTCTACAACGACTACGACTACATATTTATAGATTGTCCTCCGTCGCTTGAGCTGTTAACGCTCAACGCACTTGTTGCAGCAGACAGCGTTTTGATACCGATGCAGTGCGAATACTACGCACTTGAGGGCATAGCAGATCTCATGACAACGATAAAGCTTTGCAACAAAAGGCTCAATCCGTCGCTGACGATACAGGGTATCGTACTGACTATGTACGACGCAAGAACGAATCTGACGCAGCAGGTGGCATTTGAGCTAAAGGAATACTTCAGCGGCAAGGTGTATGAGACCGTCATCCCCAGATCGGTAAGACTCTCCGAGGCACCGAGTCACGGTAAGCCGGGCGTTGCCTATGATCGGATCGGTAAGGGAAGCCGTGCTTACATGAAGCTAGCCGACGAATTTTTGAAGAAGGAGAGGCGTTAAATGGCAAAAGACATGAAAAAAGGTCTCGGTACGGGTCTGAGTGCCTTGTTCGGTGAGGATTTTCTCTCACAGGAAGACGACAGCGAACTGCTGTATGTGCCTCTGAGCAAGGTGGAGCCGAGAGCGGATCAGCCACGATCGAGTTTCAGGGACGAAGCTTTAAACGAGCTTGCGGACTCAATAGCGCAGTACGGACTTATCCAGCCGATAACCGTGCGTAAGCTGGAGAGCGGATATTATCAGATAATCGCAGGCGAAAGGCGTTGGCGAGCATCCCGCCTTGCAGGTCTCGACGAGGTCCCTGTGAGGGTCATTTCGGCGGATGATCGCCGAGTTGCGGAGCTTGCGCTTGTTGAAAATCTCCAGAGAGAGGACTTGAATCCCATCGAGGAAGCTCAGGGCTATAAGACGCTCATGGAGGAGTACGGACTGACTCAGGAGGAGGCGGCAAGAAGCGTCGGCAAATCCCGCCCCGCTATCACCAATACGCTGAGACTATTAAACCTCTGCGAGCCCGTGAAAAAGCTTGTTGAGGACGGAAAGCTTTCATCAGGCCACGCAAGAGCTTTGCTGCCCTTGCAGATCGATGCGATGCAGCTTGAGACGGCGCAGAAAGTCATAGCAGGGGGCCTGTCGGTCAGAAAAACGGAGCAGCTTGTTACAAAAACGCTCAGAAACTATGCGAAGTCGGAGACGATGCCGCTTGAGCCCGATGAGCCCTTTGTTGACTACATAGCGGACACGGCGGAGCAGCTTACAAAGCTTTTGAATCGCAAGGTCGGCATAGATACGACGAAAAAGGGTGGAAGGATAATTCTGGAATTCTACGGCGACAATGACCGTGAAGACCTGCTTTACAATCTGCAAAGAATGGGCAAGTCGTGGAAAACCGAAAACGATATGTAATAAAACACTAAAGATATAATAACAGGGAGTAATATTATGCTTGATATAAAGTTCATCAGAGAGAACCCCGAAGCGGTAAAGGAAAACATCAAGAAGAAGTTTCAGGACGCAAAGCTGCCCCTCGTTGACGAGGTCTTGGAGCTTGACGCGAAAAACAGAGCAGCGATAACCGAGGCATCGGAGCTTCGTGCATCCCGCAATGCGCTGTCCAAGGAGATAGGCAAGCTCATGGGCATGGCGAAGAAGGACCCCTCGAAGCTTGAGGAGGCAGAGCTTGTCAAGGCAAAGGTCAAGGCTCAGGCGGACAGGCTGGCTGAGCTTGAGACCCTTGAGGACGAATGTGCAAAGCGTATCCGTGAGATCATGCTGCTCATCCCGAATATCATAGACCCCTCCGTTCCCATCGGCCCCGACGACAGCCACAATGTTGAGGTCGAGCGTTTCGGTGAGGCGACCGTTCCCGAGTTTGACATTCCCTATCACACTGCGATAATGGAGAGCTTCGACGGCGTTGACATGGACGCAGCAGGCAGAGTATCCGGCAACGGCTTCTACTATCTCATGGGCGACATCGCAAGACTGCACTCCGCAGTTCTGGCATACGCAAGAGATTTCATGATAGACAAGGGCTTCACCTACTGCATACCGCC
>CAZLSN010000060.1:0-8505 GCA_964562265.1 uncultured Oscillospiraceae bacterium | reverse complement strand
ATTGAGTACGGCTTCCTTGAGCATTGTCTGCGCGAGGATCTAAACGATCATGCTCAGCGTGCAATGGCTGTTCTGAGGCCCGTTAAGCTCACCCTCACCAATTACCCCGAGGGCGTTTCCGAGGAGCTTGAGGTCGAGAACAATCCCAACGATCCCGATGCCGGAACAAGGAAGGTCAGCTTCTCCCGCTCCCTTTGGGTTGAGAGCGATGACTTCCTCGAAGTCCCCATTCCCAAGTACAAGCGGCTTTATCCCGACGGCCCCGAGTGCCGTCTTAAGGGTGCCTATCTTATTAAATGCACAGGCTGCGTAAAGGACGAGGACGGCAATGTTACCGAGATCCTTGCCACCTATGATCCCGAGAGCCGTGGCGGTGACCCCGCCGACGGGCGCAAGGTCAAGGGTGCGACCATTCATTGGGTCGATGCGGAAAGCTGCGTCGATGCAGAGGTCAGAATGTACGGCAATCTCTTCTCCGATGCCGATCCCGACGCTGCGGACAAGGATTATCTGAGCTGCCTAAACCCCGATTCCCTTGAGGTGTTGCAGGACTGCAAGCTGGAAAAGATGCTTGAGACCGCAACCGCTCCCGCTCAGTTCCAGTTCCTGCGCATGGGCTACTTCTGTGTTGACAGCAAGGATTCCTCTCCCGATCACCTTGTATTCAACCGTGCCGTCTCCTTAAAGGACGGATTCAAAAAGTAAATTGATCTGAAAAATCTCCCGACCGAGGTCGGGAGATTTTATATGTTCTGTATCAAATACACTGCGCCGTAGAGAATGGGCTGGTGCAGAAGGTAGATGAAAAGCGACTGTCTGCCGCACCATGAGAGGAATCTCAGCGGTGCCGATTCGCTCTTTACCATCGGCAGAAGGCTTTGCTTTTTTGCGTAGAGCGTTTTGCCGAGGAACATGCCGGCTATAAAGTAGCCGAGGTTCGGCAAAAGCGGAAAATAGTCCGGCGAGAAAAAGCCCTCATATCTAATGCCGAGGGGGTAGAGGTATTCGCAGTCCGTTGCGATTCCCTTGACATAGAAGCCGAGATATATCAGTACCGCCGCAAGAATGAGCAGCAGTATTTTCGGTGCCTTTTTGATCGCTGCGGCAAGTATCATGCATATGCCGAGGCAATGCAGTATGCCGAAACGGATGATTATGCCCTCGCTCTCCATGCCGAGCTTATACATGCCCCATGTGACGACGGTACACAGCATACCGGCTCCGAACACTATGAGTCCCCTGCGGACACTGTGGCTGCCCAGAGTCAGGCAAATGCCGGAGATTAGGATAAAGAGCAGGCTTCCCCATTCTCTCACGAAGTCGAAGAGGGTGTTGCCGGTGCTGCCGAAGCCCTTAACATCAAGCACAGCATGGACTACGATCATGCCGAGGATGCATATGCCTCGAAAGGCGTCAAGCTCCCAGATCCTTTGCTTTTTCATGTGACTTACCCTTTACATTCAAAATGACTATTGCCGCAATGACAAGGGCAATGCCGACGGCATTCGCCGCGGTCATTCCCTCTTTGTATATGATAACGCCGACCAAGGTTGCAACGACAGGCTCTATCGATGCCATGATCGATGCCTTGCCGTTTTGCATGCCGGTGAGACCGTAGGTATACAGCATATACGGCAAATAGCAAGTGACCGCTCCGGTCGCAGCGGCAAAGAGGAAATTCCCCGTAGTCTCGCAGATATGCACGGCAAAGTCGCCGCCGTCAAGTATAGCAGCGGCAATCGCCGCAAGGAGGCATGAATAGAGATTTATCGTGAGTGTGCCGTAGCCCTTGTTTATCGCAAAGCGGCTGAATATGCTGAACAATGCATAGCATATGCCCGATGCAAGGCCAAGCAGAACGCCGACTATGCTTAAACGCTGATCCCCTGACGCTATGCCCGACACCAGACAGCAGCCGCAAAACGCCATGAGCATCGCAAAAAGCTTCCGTCTGTCCAGCCTTTCACCGAAGAGCGGAACGGACATGAGTATCACAAAGCAGGGTGCGGTATATAAAAGTATAGCAGCTGCGGAAAGGCTCATGTGATCCATCGCCTTGAAATAACAAACGCCGAACACAAAGAGCGACAGAACTCCCGTGCCGAAGAACATCCAAATATCACGGAGGTGTATTTTGAATGCGCTTTTGTCCGTAAACAGTATTGTCAATGCGAAAAGCAGCGTCGCAAATACGCAGCGGACGGCGATACAGCCGCTTGCGGATATGCCCATCGCGTCAAGGCTTCTGCGGAAATATCCCATGAAGCCCCACAGCGTTCCGGCAAGCAAAACACTCAATGCATATTTATTGCTTTTCACAGCAGTCCTCCGAGCCAATTGGTCACCGGAGTGTAGAGTATGGGCAGAAGCACTGCGGGGAGAAGGTCGTTGACCTTGATCTTCTTATCGAAGATTCCCAGCAGGTTCAGTCCCATGCCTATAAACAGGGCACCACCTATGGCGGTCATGTTCGCAATGACCTCTGTGCCGAGATAGGGCGATACTACCGATGCAAGCAGGGTCAGTATGCTCTCGTAAACGAATACCGTTATGAACGCAAAGGGAACGCCGAGTCCCATTGCCGCTGTGAAGGTTATGGTGCTGACCATGTCGAGGACGCCTTTTGTTATCAGGATCGAGTAGTTACCGTTGATTCCGGCTTCCACGGAGCCTATGATCGTCATGCTGCCGACAGTGAACAGAACCGATGCCGTCACAAAGCCTTCGCCGAAGCTGCCGCCGCCGAAGCGGGTATTCTCCGTCTTGGCTCTTATCTTGTCGCTGAGACCATTAAAGAAATCGTCTATCTTCAATGCGTGGCCGATAATGCCGCCAATGGCAAGGCACACGACCACCGCCGTAATATCCACAACATCCGCAGCACCGTCAATGCCGATCACGAGGACTGCAAGTCCCATTGCGGTCATGAGCGTTTTTACAAGGCCCTCCTTGATTCTGCTGCGGAACAGAACACCGAGGACACCGCCTAAAATCACCAGCAGCGTATTAACAACAACGCCTAACACCTAAGCCCTTCTTTCTTTAAATAATTCAAATCCTATTTATAATAATTTTGCGGCGGAAAAATGTCAACAACAAAGTTCATCTGTACAATAAAAAAGCCTTGATTTTATTGTCCACAGCTTTTATAATTGATTTCTGTGATTAATGCGGGTATGATGGAATTGGCAGACATGCAAGATTTAGGTTCTTGTGCGAAAGCGTGCAGGTTCGACCCCTGTTACCCGCACCAAAAAACGCTTCGACGATAGTCGAAGCGTTTTTAATATTACATTATCAGACGGTCTCGTAGACGCTTTCTTCCTTTGTTGCGGCGGCTGCCTTCTTGGAGTAGGCTGCCGCTGCGACGGCGAAGGCAATTGCGCCGAGTGCGAGGACTATCAGTGCAACAAGCTGGAGGTCGCCGGAGGCGTTGTGGATATATTCGCCCGCTTCATCATACACATACTTTCCGGCACCGTCCATGAGCCTTGTGGGGTATATGTAATGAGTATAGCCGGTGAAGAGGCCGAAGATGTTGCACACGACCGCAAGTACCGCAACGGTGATACCGAGCTTGGGGACCTTGCCGAAGATGCCTCTTACTCCTGCAAGAACGCCGAGGATGCAGGTGATGATGAGTGCAATGTACAGACCGAGGCGCATGTAAAGCTCATGCTCAACGCTTGCAACATGGTTGTCAACGCTCTCACGGAAGACAGCACAGACTTCAAGGCACTTGTCAAGATCGAGGTACGGCTCACCATTTGTCATGAGCATCACTTCGCCGTTTTCATCGTATTTGACCCAAGTGTAGTCGGAGCCGAGCATCTGCTCGGGGCCGTCAACCACGATCTCGGTGGTATTGTGGCGATATACGGGAGAGTTCGTGAAGCAGATCATGGTGAAGCCGTTGACCATGCTCATGCCGGCTTCAAACTCATCAATGGATGCCTTGCCGGCTTCCAGAGTCGCCGCGCCTTCTGCAAGATTCTTCTTGCCTGCTGCCAGTTCAGCGAGACCGTCTTCATAGACCTTGAGCTGTGCCTTGCCTTCGGCTACCATCTGCTGCATGTATGCGGGGAAGTCGGTGACATTCTCGGGAATGTCGAGACCGAGGGTCTTGCCCAAGGGGCGAACGACTGCCATAAACCAGCTCTGAACGGTGCTGAAGCCGGGGAGAGATACGAGATTATTGTCACGGAATTCCTTGTATCGATTGAGATACGGCATCAAAGGCTCGACCTTCGAGAGAAGCTCCTTGCCCTCATTATATGCCTGAGTGTTGGCATTTATCTGCGCCTGTCCCGCTGCGAGAGAGGCTTTGCCCTCTTCATAAGCTATAAGACCCTCCTTGTAGGCCACTAAGCCTTCGAGATATGCCTGTTCATTCTCCTTGAGTGCATAAATGCCCTCTTCGAGCTGACCTACAACGCTTGCTTCCTCTGCATCGGCTTCCTTGTACGCCTTTATGGCAAGGCCGTCTTTAATGCCGAAGCCAGCCGCAAAAAGTCCGAATATCGAAACTGCAATGAGAATTATGCTGCAAATAGTCAATGCGGATTTTTTCATGATTGGTTCCTCTTATTATTTCCCCTTATATTTTGCCACATTTGTGACTGTTACGATTGTATTAAATGATTTACATTTTGTCAACATTTTTGTAACATTTGTTACAAAAATGTTTCATTGCATTTTATGTGCATATCTGATAATATATCACAGAGAAAGGGTGATGAGCATGGCAGTCACAAAAGAGTATCTTGCCGGTATTGCTTTTGAAGTCGTCAAGCAGAAGTATTACAATGCAAACAAGGTCAATGCGGTCATGGATGAGCTTATCCGCGGTGTTAAAGAGCTTATCGACGATAATGAGCGGCTTCGCAGTGCCTATGCCGAGGTCGCTGCCGCAAGGGCCGAGATCGGCGACACCCTGCTTTCCGCAAAGCAGATCGCTGCCGCCATCGTTTCCGATGCAAACGATGAAGCTCAGTGCATAAGGGATAAGGCTCAGTCGGCTTTGGATGAGGCAAACAGGATCCTTGCCGAAGCCCGGGACGATGCGGAGAAGATAAAGCTCCGTGCCGATGAGGAGAGATGCATCGCAAAGTCCCCGCTTTCGGAGGCGCAGCTTGCTGCCATTGAGGACTTCAACAGGCAGTTAGATGCGCTGAATGTGAGCCATGCGACTCAGATCTTCCGCCTAAAACAGGCAATACTTAAAATCGCAGCAGATGAGGCTTAAAGAATCAGGTGACATTCGCATTTCGGATGTCACCTGTTTTTTATTCTCTCGGTTTGCCGTTATAGTCGCCGATATAAAACAGCGCAAGGGCTGCGGGGCCTACATGACTTCCGGTCACGGGTTCGTAGCAGACCGTGAGCACTTCCCTGCCCGGATCGTTCTTTCTTATAAGCTCCGCAAGCTGCTCCGCATCTTCGGGGCAGTAGGCATGGGCTATGCCGACTGCCCAATCGCAGCCCGCATCCATATGTGCCGCATGATCCTCGGCAAGAGCCTTTATTCCCTTTGCCCTGCCCCTTACCTTGCCCTGCTGCACTATCCTGCCCTCGGCATCATCGGTGAGTACGGGCTTAATATTCAGCACCGTACCGAAGACTGCGGCCCCCTTTGTAAGTCTGCCGCCGTGGTGGAGGTGGAAAAGATCATCGACCATGAAGATCTCGTGCATCTTGCAGCGGTAGGCTTTGAGGCGTGAGACGGTATCCTCAAGGCTCAGACCCTCATCACGGCATTTTGCGGCATAGATCACTTGCAGTCCCTCGCCGAGAGATGCTGCCAGGGTGTCAAAGCATATGATCCTGCGGTCGGGAAACTCGGCTTTCAGATTCTCCGCCGCAAAAACCGCTGTTTGGTATGTTCCGCTTATGCCGGAGGACATGCCGATAAACAAAATGTCTTTGCCGCGCTCAAGCTCCTTGCGCCATGTTTCTTCAAACTGAAGGGTGTTTACCATCGAGGTAGTCACCTTCTTTTCTTTTATCGACTCATAGTAGCCCTTGCCGTCGAAGCTTGACAGGTCGAGGCAGCTATGCTCCTCCCCGTCAACGGAATAGGACAGCAGCACCATGCAAAGCCCGTACTTGCTTATGATGTCATACGGCAAATTTGCCGAGGAATCGGTAGATATGGTGAAGGACATTGTTTTTTTCTCCTCGTCATCTTGTGTTGCATATTAGTTTATATGCTTTTTTATATTTTGTCAATAGCAGTTTGATCTTTATTGCAATTTAACAAATTATGTTGTATACTGTGTATAGATGATAGGAGATGGGAATATGTACGACAGAGATTTGATCTTAGGCAAGTTCAACCGCTGGAGCAATTACCTGCACAAGCATAGGCTGCCCGATTGGGAGCAGCTCCCCGATTTCGGGCTGTATATGGATCAGGTGATAACGCTTTTGTCGCAGTATCTCTCCTTTCTGCCGCAGAGCAGTGAGGAGCAGGTCGTAACAACAAGTGCGATAAACAACTATGTCCGCACGGGGATAATGCCCCCGCCGAACAAGAAAAAGTACGACCGCATCCATATCGCCTACCTTATTATGATATGCTCACTTAAGCAGAGTCTCAATATCGCCGATATTCAGCGTATCATCCCCTGCGGTCTGAGTGAGGATGAAATGCGCTGCTCTTACACCGATTTTGTCCGGCAATATACCGATTCGGTGAACTATTTTGTCGGCATCGTTGAGGGTGCTGCCGATCTTTTCTACGATGACAGGAAGGGCGAAAGCGTCGATACCGCAACACAGAACCTTGTTTTGCTGACGGCAGTCATGTCGAATTTCTCAAAGCTTCTTACAACTAAGCTTCTTGCTCTGCAAAACTGCCCCTACACCGATGAGGCGGTTGCGGAAAAGGAATAAAAAAACGGAGACTTCAGTCTCCGTTTTTTTATCCGAATATCGAAGCTTTTTTCTCCGCTTCGCTTATATCGCGGACGATATAGCCGGTATTCTCGATCGCCGCCTTTACCGCAGCATGATCGAGGGAGCTCTCGCTCACGATCTTTGTCTCACCCTTTTTGTGGGATGACTTCACTTTCTTTACCTTGAATGCTTTTCGCAGTGCATCGTTTATATGTGCTTCGCACATTCCGCATGCCATGCCTTCGACCTTGACAGTCGTTTCTATCATAATTATATCCTCCGATTGTAGTTAGCATTTGCTAACTACATGATACATTATTCAATTTGTTTTGTCAAGGGCTCTGATCTCGGTGGTATTTTATTGTTGTTTTGTTGACTTGCACAATTGACATATACGGTGAATGAGCGTAATATGGATGTTGTAAAACATATGTTGTAATACGCGCACTTTTATTCGGTGTCGGATGTTTGGAGGAAATATGAAGAAATTATTCGGAATTGTTGTAGGCGCCCTGCTCATCGCATTTGGTGTTATTTATGCACTGAATGTTTTTGAAGTTGCAGATATTGAATTTTCACTTGACGGTTGGTGGACACTGTTTATTATCCTCCCCTGTCTCAACGGCCTTATATCCGGCGGTAACAGGTTGGGCTCTTTTGCCGGACTGTGCGTTGGTGTTCTGCTGCTCCTTGCCGCCAGAGATGTTTTCTCTTTTGATATTGTGTGGAAGCTCGTTGTTCCCATCATCGTCGTTCTTATCGGAATAAAGTTCATCACAAAGGCCGTAGGGTCTCCCAAAGAAGCGGCACGAAAAAGTGAAGGTGGCGATGAGGTCATGGCTGTATTTGCCTCGCAGAAGATCGATTACACCCATCAGGAAATGAAGGCTGCAAAGATCGGCGCTATTTTCGGCGGCATTGAGTGCAACATGAAAAACGCCGACATCGTTGATGGCTGCACCATTGATCTCATGTGCGTATTCGGCGGTGGGGATATTCTTCTTCCCGAAAATGTCGTTGTAAAAAACAGCAGCTTTTGCCTGTTCGGTGGTATAAGCGACAAGCGAAACGTAAGCCGAGGTGACGGTGATATCATAACGGTAAACATCAACGGCTTTTGTATGTTCGGCGGTGCGGATATAAAATAAAGAGGAGTGTTAACTCCTCTTTATTTTATATTAAAAAGTAAGCATTATTTCAAAACGTAGAAGTACAGCAGAACAAGAGCTCCGAGGGCAATGCGATACCAGCCGAAAATCTTGAAGTCCTTTTTCTTTATATAGCTCATCAGGAACTTTATGACCAGTATCGACACGACAAACGCAACGACACAGCCCAAAAGCAGGACTGCAAACTGGGCGGAGGTGAAGTCAAAGCCGAACTTGAGTATCTTAAGAACCGACATTCCGACCATTACGGGAACCGCAAGGAAGAAGGTAAACTCCGCTGCCGCTACTCTCGATACGCCGATGATGAGTCCGCCGATTATCGTAGATCCGGAGCGTGAGGTGCCGGGTACGATGCTCAGTGCCTGGAACAGACCTATGAGGAAGGCGTCCTTATAGCTTATCTCCTCAAGCGTCATCACCTTGGGTGTTCTGTTTTTAT
>CAZLSN010000059.1:0-8925 GCA_964562265.1 uncultured Oscillospiraceae bacterium | reverse complement strand
CAAGTGCCCGGATTCTAACCGGAGTTTCCGCAATCGCGGCGTAATCACCCTATACGACTACTTGCTATGCCTATTATACCAAGCCTTTTTTACGAATGCAACCAGCTTCTTTTCTTCATCGGTCAAGCCTCTTGTCCCGCCCTCATCGTGATAATACCCGATGTGCGTATGCTCCCCTGTGAATTGCTCATGGCTATGTAAAAGATTGATTGTTTTTATGCGCTTCCCATCGTCACCGTAATAACTGATTGCGTTGATTTTGTCCTCATCATTTATTGTTGCGTAAATGCGCCCTTTGGTCATCGTTTCCAATGGGTCTTTTGCATTCATCGCCGCATTTTGCTTTACGAACTTAACATTGTCAGCTTGAAGGAGCGTCCTGAACTCACTCCCATACGACTTGCCTTTCACACTCACGCCGCTGCTTACGCCGCGTCCACCCATTATTCAACCTCATCTTTCGGCTCGTCAACCGCTTCCTGCATCTTCGGCAACACCGCTTTCGCTGTGTCCTCATCCTCGTTCATCCACTTCGCGCGGAACTCCCAATCATTTAGTATTCCGGCGTTTAAAAGCTGCATCGTTCTTTCCTACGGTGAAGAGTACAATTACGATACCATCGCTTTTGCCGATATTGACGAAGATGGCCGTATTTTCAAGCTCACGACTACCGCCAACGGCAGATATTCTTTCGGCATCGATGGAAAGCCCGATCATGATGAGTCCTGAACAACGACAGTTTGTTTGAATATGAATGATCAAAAAAGCCCACGGGAGTTTCTCCGCTCCCGTGGGCTTTTGATTATTATTGTTTTCCGAAGAAGTCGATAAACTGCTTCGTTTCCTCCATTTCGGGGGCGGCGCAGAGCTTTTCGGGGCTTCCGTATTCTATGAGTCTGCCCTTATCCATAAACAGCAGCTCATCGGCAAGCCGCCTTGCCTGAGCAAGCGAATGCGTTATTATAAGAACGCAGCAGCCGGTCTTCTTCCGGTATTCATCGATAAGCTTTTCCGCAAGCAGGGTCGATGAAATGTCCAAAGCCGCAGTCGGCTCATCGAGGATAAGCAGCTCATAATCACGCATAAGCAGCCTGCACAGTGCCATCCTCGCGGTCTCACCGCCGGAGAGACGCTGTGCCTTTTTATCCGCAAGGCGGAGTATGTCCATCTTACGGAGCAGCATTTCGGCACGGGCTTTATCCCCTCCGTTCTGGAGCAGATTCCGCATGACGCTCATCTTGAAAGCAAAGCTTTTCTGCGGCATATAGCCGATTCTCACGCCCCTTAGAGGGCTTTCCTTCGTATCGCCGCGCTCAACGCCGGATATGACCCTTGCAAGGGTCGATTTTCCGGAACCGTTTGCGCCGACGACGGCATAAATTTTGCCGCTTTGCAGCTCAAACTCCGGAAACGACAGCACCTTTACGCCGCCGTAGCTCTTCTCAGCAGGACAGATCTTCATCTTTCAAGCCCTCCCTGCATGAGTGATACGACGGTGTTCAGAACAAGCGAAATGGCAAAGAGAATGATGCCGAGGGCAAGGGCGGTATCGAAGTTGCCCATATTGGTGAAGTTCATTATCGCAGTCGTCATGACATTGGTTTTGAACATTATCGCACCGCCGACCATCGACACGGCACCAACCTCCGCCATGGCACGGCTGAGTGCGAGAAGGTAGGTGGAGATCATCTGATAGCGGCTCTCGTTTATGAGAAGCCCCATCGTGCGAAGCCTGCCCAAGCCGAGTCCGGCGGCAGTCTCCCTGACGCTGCCTGCGATACCCGCAATGAAACTCTCCATCATGCCGATGACGATCGGGGTTATCAAAATAACCTGTGCGATCACCATGCCCTCAACGGTGTACAGAAGCTTCAAATGCCCTAAAGGGCCTACGCCGCTGAACACCAGATAGCACAAAAGTCCGCAGACAACAGGGGGAAGTCCCATGAAGGTGCGGTTAATGACGATAAGTATTCTCTTCCCCTTAAAGCGGCTGCTTCCCAGAAGCACCCCCAGCGGCACTCCGATAAGGAGTGCCAGCAGGGAGCTGGAAAGGCTCATTCTAAGGGTGACTCCGACAACCTCTTTTAGTATTATGCTGCCGGAGAATACAAGCTCAAGGGCTTCCCTCAGAGCGGATCCCATGACTTATTTTGCGGCTTCGAGGTATACGGGGCCGTCAACGGTACGGGCAAAGCCGTCTGCGATGAATGCCTCCTCCTGTGCCTTTGCGTGGACGAGGATGAGGTCTGCGTTGCCCATCTTGGCGTTTGCTATTGCCTTGCCGGTGCCGGCGGAGAAGATCTCGACATCATAGCCGAACTCTTCCTCGAAGATGGGGATGAGGTAACCGAGAAGGCCGGAGTCGTTGACTGAGGTGGTGGTGGAGATGCGGATGAGCTTGGTCTCTTCGGTGGCCTTGGGAATATCGGCGGTGGAAACGGGGCCGTCCTCCATAATGTAGAACAGGTACTCCTTGTACTCATCATAGCCGTACTTTGCTGCAAGCTCCTTTGCCTCCTCGGAAAGCAGCCAGTTTATGAGAGCGTCTGCTCCGACGGTGTTAAGAGGCATGCTGCCGACTTCATTGCCGTTGGCATCGACAAACTTTGCATCGGGATCGACTGCAAGGAGGGAGTAGGTGTTTATCATGCTCTCGTCTGCCTCGATGAGTATCTCAAGGTCGGCATCGGGCTGATTTGCCTTGAAGGTGAGGAAGGTCGCCTTGTCGGAGAGGATGTATGCGCCCTGCTCGTTTGCCATGGTCAGGCAGGTGCCCATACCGGCGTTGGAGGAAACATACCAATCCTTGTATGCCGCAAAGGTCTCGGGTTCTGCGGTTATGCCGAGATCGACGGGCCAGAGAGCAAGCTCCTTGGTGTGGGTGCCGGAGCCGTCGCCGCGGGATACGAAGGTGTAGCCGCCATCTGCGATAGCTGCAAATGCATCGAGAACGGTCATATCCTTAACGCCTGCGGGGTCTGCTGCGGGACCGCAAAGGACAAAGTAGTTGTACATATAGGACATTCTTTCGCCTGCGGGGGTTCCGTTTGCAACGGGGTCCTTGTCGGGCTCTGCGGAGGGTGTGAGATCTCCCGCTCCGGTGCATGCGCACAATGCACAAAGCATCAGGGCGGCAAGAAGAAGGGCAATAAACTTTTTCATCGGATTTTTGTCTCCTTGTCTGTTTTTATGTGTGGTATTTCCACAATTTATAGTATAAGCTCCTATATGAACATAGTCAAATCCACAACATGCACAAAAAGTGTTCGTTAAAATTGTATATCCTGACAGTTTGGGTGAAAATATTGCTTAAGTCAAAATAACCTATTTCACAAAAGCGCGTTTTTTATTATAATGTAGGCAGAAACATGAAAGCGAAGGCAGAAAAATGTTAAGAGTATTGACCCCAAAAGAAGCAAACGAGCTTATACGCCGAAGCTTTTCGGAGCTTTCGGATAATACCGAAACGCTGCCGCTGTCCGAATGTGTGGGCAGGGTGACGGCATGCTCCGTCACGGCAAACGAATATGTACCCGGCTTTGACCGCAGCACGGTGGACGGCTACGCTCTTTCCGCCAAGGACAGCTTCGGCTGCTCCGATGCCATGCCCGCCATACTGAAGCTTCGGGGCGTCATAAAAATGGGAGAGGCTGCATCCATGACGCTTTCCGACGGCGAGTGCGCTTATGTGCCTACGGGCGGTGAGCTGCCGAAGGGCTCCGATGCCGTTGTGATGATCGAGTACAGCGAAAGCTACGGCGGCGGTGAGATCGGCATTTTAAAGCCCATAGCACCGGGCGGCAATGTGATATACAAGGGCGACGATGTCTTCCCCGGAAAGACGGTCATCGAAAAGGGACGCAGGCTGCGTCCCGAGGATATAGGTGCGCTTGCGGCTCTCGGCATTTGCGAGGTCTGCGTTGCGAGAAAGCCCGTTGTCGGCATAATCTCAACCGGTGACGAGCTTGTTGAGATCGACAAAACGCCGGGCATCGGTCAGGTCAGGGATGTCAATTCCGCAATGCTCTGTGCGGCGGTCGAAAGCTTCGGCGCTGCCGCCGTGCCTTACGGCATCGTGAAGGACGGCTATGTGCTGCTGCGTCGGGCGATAAGCGACGCCATTGCCGAATGTGATATTCTACTCATATCGGGCGGAAGCTCCGTCGGTCAGATGGACTCCACCTGTGCCGTCATCGAGGAGCTTGGTGAGCTTTTGTTCCACGGCGTTGCGATGAAGCCCGGAAAGCCCACGATATTGGGCAGGATCGGCAACAAGCCCGTGTTCGGTCTGCCGGGGCATCCGGTAGCCGCCCACTTTGTCTCGGAGCTTTTCGTAAAGCCCCTTGTGATGCAGATGATGGGCGCAAAAATGCGGCAAAGCGGTGTCCGTGCGATACTGACCGAGAGCGTGAGCGCGAATCACGGCAGAGAGCAGCTCATGGGGGCAAGACTTTTTGACGATAACGGTGTGACCTATGCGATACCGGTACACGGAAAATCGGGGCTTATAAGCACCCTTTCCGGCTGTGACGGCTACTTTTCGGTACCGAGAGATACGGAGGGCTACGCAAAAGGCAGTGAGATCGAGGTGTATGTAAATGGCTTTTGATTATCTGAGCAATGTCTCCGCCGAAACGGCGGTGCGTGACTATGCCGAGCATTTGAAAAGCAGAGGACTTGCACCCAGTGGTGAGATCATTGCGGTCAAGGACTCCTGCGGCAGAGTGAGCATGAGGGCTGTTTACGCCAAGCTTTGCTCACCGCATTACCATGCAAGCGCAATGGACGGCATTGCCGTTTCCGCAGCAAGCACCTTCGGTGCCGGTGAGACCACACCGCTGACACTCAATGAGGATCGCTTTGTCCGTGTCGATACCGGTGATCCTCTGCCCGAGGGCTGCGATGCCGTTATCATGATAGAGGATGTCGTAAACAATCCCGACGGCAGCGTTAAGCTGTATTCCGCTGCGGCACCGTGGCAGCATATCCGCCAGATAGGTGAGGATATTTGCGCAGGTGAAATGATACTGCCGAGCGGAACGAGAATAAGCCCCTCGGCGATCGGTGCCATGATAGCCGGCGGAGTGACGACGATAGAGGTCGCAAAAAAGCCCCTTGTCGGAATAATCCCCACCGGTGATGAGATAGTACCGCCGTGTGAGTCACCGAAGGCGGGCGATATACTGGAATTCAACTCCTCCATTTTCTCCGCTATGATAGAGCAGTGGGGCGGCGAAGCGAAGGTCTACCCCATCGTCCCAGATGACAGGGAAAAGCTAAAAGCGGCGGTATCTGCTGCCGCAGCCGACTGCGATATGGTCATTTTAAACGCAGGCTCATCCGCAGGCAGGGACGACTACTCGGTTCAGATCATCCGTGAGCTCGGCGAGGTCTTGTACCACGGCATTGCGATGAAGCCCGGAAAGCCCGCCATCCTCGGCAATATCGGTTCAAAGCCCGTACTCGGAGTGCCGGGCTACCCCGTCAGCGGTATAATCGTTGTTGAAAGCTTCCTGCGTCCGCTCATTGACTACTGCTCAATGTCGCCATCACATGAGGACGAATACGCCGAGGCAAGGCTCACGAGGGCCGTTGTGTCGGGACTTAAATACAAGGAGCTTGTCAGGGTCAGGATGGGCGCCGTCGGCGGTAAGCTCATCGCCTCCCCCTTAAATCGCGGTGCGGGAGTCGTTTCGTCCTTCATGAAGGCGGACGGCATCATGGAAGTGCCGCAGGGTACCGAGGGCTTTGAAGCGGGTGAGACCGTTTCGGTGAAGCTCCTTCGTCCGAAGCGGGAGATACTCGGCAGCGCAATGTGCATAGGCAGCCACGATCCCCTGCTCGATGAGTTGGCGGACATGCTCCATACTGCACATCCCGACGAATTTTTAAGTTCCTCGCATGTCGGCTCCATGGGCGGCATAATGGCGGTTCGCAGAGGTGAGGCGCATCTTGCTGGTATACATCTTCTGGACGAGGGCGACGGAAGCTACAATCTTTCGTATCTGAAAAAATACTTCCCCGACGGCGGTGTTTATCTTGTCGAGTGCGTCGGCAGAACGCAGGGCATAATGTGTGCCGAAAATAATCCCAAGGGCATCGGGTCCTTCTCCGACCTTTTCCGTGAGGGCATAAGCTATGTCAATCGTCAGAAGGGTTCGGGAACGAGGATACTCTTCGATTATCTTTGCCGCAGGGAGGGTCTTGACGGCAGAAGCATATACGGCTATGAGCGGGAGGAGCTGACACATACCTCGGTAGCGGCTCAGATCGCCTCCGGAAGCGGTGATGCGGGCATGGGCATATACTCGGCGGCAAAGCTTTACGATCTCTGCTTTGTGCCGATCTGCACCGAACAGTACGATCTGCTCATCCCCGAACATGCATGGGACACCCCGTATGTGCGGCACATACTCGAAATACTCAAAAGCGAAAAATTCAAAAACCGCCTTGAGGAAATGGGCGGCTATACAATAAACAATCCGGGAGAAGTGAGGTACAGGCTATGAGCTACAAAGCGGCAGTCATCACGGTCAGTGACAGATGTGCGGCACATACGCAGAAGGACACAAGCGGCCCTGCGGTCGCAAAAATGCTTGAGGATATAGGCTTTGAGGTCATATATACCTCGACGGTGCCGGATGAGAGGCATATGATCTCGGCGGAGTTCATTAAGTGCGAATACGAGCTGGAGGCAAACCTCATAATCTCCACCGGCGGCACCGGCTTTTCGCACAGGGATGTGACCCCCGAGGCCACCCTCGATGTCATCGACAGGGAAGTTCCCGCGATCCCGCAGGCCATGCTGCACTACAGTCTGCAAATAACCCCCCGTGCAATGCTGTCAAGGGCAGTCGCCGGAATACGCAACGACGCTTTGATCATAAATCTCCCCGGCAGCGAAAAGGCGGCAAGGGAGAATCTTACGGCGATCTCAGGTGCGCTTGAGCATGCCATGCACATGCTTGCCGGTGAGGGTCACGGCAAATGAAGGATAAGAAAGCCCTCGTAGTCGGCTGCGGCGGTCTCGGCTGCTATGCGGTCGAGTACCTTGTTCGCATGGGCGTCGGGCATATCGTTGCCGTGGACGGCGATGTGTTTTCGGAGTCGAACTTAAACAGGCAGCTTTACTGCACCCCCTTAACCCTCGGCCGCTTCAAGGCGGAATGTGCTGCACAGCGGGCAGGGGAGATCCGTCGGGATGTCGATCTCACCGCAGTGTGTGAGTACCTTGACGAGAATAATGCCGAGGCGCTTGTATCGGGCTGCGATGTCGTTATCGATGCGCTGGATAATACGGACAGCCGAAGACTTCTGCTCTCCGAATGCAAAAGGCAGGGCGTGAGCCTTGTTCACGGTGCCGTAGGTGCCGTGAGTTTTCAGGTCGGTGTTTTGTCGCCGGAGCATGATTTTCCGGAGGTCGAACCTCTGCCTCCGAAGGGTGACGATGTGCGCTCCTACACGCCCGCTGCCTGTGCCGCTGTCCAATGCGCCGAAGCCGAGAAGATCCTTCTCGGTAAGCCCTCTCCGCTTTCGGGCAGGCTCCTTTGCGCAGACCTCGAAACGGGCGAAAGCGTCACGATCACCCTCGGCGGCGATACGGAGTAATATTTAAAAACGCAGCAAAAAATTGGCGGCATGAGGAAGGCACCTCATGCCGCCGCTTTTTTCATATACGCCAGTCATTGCAATTCGGATTTTATTCTGCCGATCGCATTTTTCTCCAGACGGGAGACCTGGGCCTGGCTTATGCCTATCGCCTTTGCGACCTCCATTTGAGTCCTGCCCTCGTAAAAGCGCAGAGCAAGTATGCTCTTTTCCCGCTTTGACAGTCGGGCTATCGCATCGTCGAGGGCTATCTGCTGTAGCCAATGCTCGTCCGTGTTGCGTGTGTCGCCTATCTGATCCATGACGCAGACGCTCTCACCCGAATCGCTATACACCGGATCGTACAGTGACACGGGATCGCAGATGGCGTCGAGGGCGAAAACGACCTCGCTTTTCTTTATCCCCAGCTCCTTTGCTATGCTCTCGACATCGGGCTCCCTGCCGCACTTGGCCGTGAGCTTCTCCTTCGCCTGAAGCACTTTGTACGCCGTATCACGCATAGACCTTGACACCCGAACGGCACCGTGGTCACGCAAAAAGCGACGCAGCTCACCGGAGATCATCGGCACACCGTAGGTCGAAAACTGAACCCCCTGCTCAAGATCGAAGCAGTCGATCGCCTTAATAAGCCCGATGACCCCGACCTGAAAGAGGTCGTCCATGCTCTCTCCCCTGCCGGCAAACTTCTGTATCACCGACAGTACAAGCCGCAGATTGCCGGAGATCAGGCGTTCTCTCGCCTTTTCGTCGCCTCCCTGAGCAGCGGCGATAAGAGGGCGCACCTCCGAGTTTTTAATGAGCGGCAGCTTCGATGTGTTCACTCCGCACAGCTCGACCTTGCCCTGCATAGCATCACTCTCCTTGGTGACGCTATTATTTCCCATAGTCCCTGCTTTTATCCGCCGCAGATTTCCTCTTGAATAAGGTAAAAAACGGTTATATAATGCAAACTGAAAGAAGGTCTGCTTATGAATAATTTCGCTTACGAAAACAAAACCAAGGTATTCTTCGGAAAGGGCTGTGCGCACGATAAGCTTCCCTCGCTCCTTTCCGCCTACGGGGATACCGTTATGCTCGCTTACGGTCGCCGTTCCGCAAAGGAAAACGGCATTTACGATGAGATCTGCGGCATCTTAAAAGACTGCGGCAAAAGGATCGTCGAGTTTTCCGGCATCATGCCCAACCCCACCTACGCCAAGGTGCTGGAGGGTGCGGAGCTTGCAAGGCGTGAAAAGGTCGATCTCATCCTCGCCGTCGGCGGCGGTTCGGTATCCGACTGCTGCAAGATAGTTTCGGCTCAGGCAATGTGTGATG
>CAZLSN010000058.1:0-8928 GCA_964562265.1 uncultured Oscillospiraceae bacterium | reverse complement strand
GACAGCTTGAGTGCTGCTCCGGCGACCTTGCCGATCTCAAGGTAAAAAGCTGCGATATCGAAGCATGGTCTCCCCGTCAGCAGAAGTATTTCGAGGTCTGCTCCTGCTCCAATCTCGGTGACGCACAGGCAAGAAGACTGAAGATGCGTGTCAAGGGTGAGGACGGCAAGATGTATCTGCCGCACACCCTCAACAACACCGTTGCCGCACCTCCCCGTATGCTGATAGCGTTCCTCGAAAATCATCTTCAGGCCGACGGCAGCGTTACCATCCCCGAGGTTCTGCGTCCCTACATGGGCGGCAAGGCTCTGCTCGTTCCCAATAAATAAGCATCGAAAATAAAAATAAAAGGACGGATAAAGAAATGAAAAAGTTTTTAGCCGAGTTTAAGGCATTTGCTCTCCGCGGCAATGTAATGGATCTTGCCGTCGGCGTTATCATCGGCGGAGCCTTCACCGCGATCGTCACCTCGCTTATAAATAACCTTATAAATCCCATCATCGGCTGCTTTGCCGCCGAGGGCTTTGCCGGTCTGTCGTTTACGATAGGTGAGGCACAGCTCATGTACGGTCAGTTTATCATGGATGTGATAAACTTCATCATCATGGCGTTTGTTGTCTTTTTGCTCGTTAAGATCGTGAATAAAATCAGCACCATCGGCAAAAAGAAGGAGGAGCCCAAGCCCGAGGAGCCCAAAAAGCCCACCACCGATGAGCTTCTTGCCGACATTCTCGATGAGCTCAAAAAGCAGAATAAAGAGTAATACATAAGGAGGACACCACATGTACTGTCCCAAGTGCGGAAAGAATATTCCCGACAACTCCCGCTTCTGCACCTACTGCGGAAACACCATAGGCTCCGCAACACCCACCAAGGCATCCAAAGCTCCAAAGGCACCCAAGCCGAAAAAGCCCGGATCCACAAAGCTTTTAAAGCCCGTGCTTTCGCTGCTTTTGTGTATTCTGCTGCTTCTGGGCTCGGTAGCGTATTTTATCCTTCCCTCGGTTTTGGCAGATGGGGATATGGATCCTTCCGCCCCATCACCCACGCCCTCCGATGAGCCCTCAAGTTCACTGAGCTATGATCTCAAGGCAATCGAAAAGCATGTTCCGGATACAAGCACAATAAAGGACTCAAAGATAAGCAAGACGGCGGCACAGAGCTATATGAACGATGTCGCAAACCTCGAAGCCGCAGTCGAAATTACCGAGGTCGAACTCGGTGAAGCCTTCGGTGCCGCAGAGGGTGAAGTCTCTCCCGATGTACTCGACAATTACCTCTACGAGATGGGCAACTTCTTTGCCTTGCTCTGCGAAGCGGGTGAGATCGAGTCCTACGAGGTCTGCGATACCGGCATACTCATCACCATGAACTCCGGTGCGTATTACTTCTATGCCCCCGAGGTGGACGGCATCGACGCAAACGGCGACGATGAGCTGCCCGAGCTTTTCGTTGCGACCTATCAGCCCTGCCTCGAATCCTATCGGGGCGGCAGCGCATGGCAGTATGTCAACTTTGTCGATGATGCCGCAGAGCTTATAGACAACACCTTCGACACCTACAGCTTCAACGATTCCGCAAATTACGACAACGACGAGGTCGATACCGAGACCTGCTCCGCCATGGGACAGTATAATGTCATTCTGTGGCACGGTCACGGTGCCTACTCTCAGGAGCTGGGTCCCATGCCCGTAACAGGCATTGAGATCACAAACGAAAGCGTCGAGGCCTATGGTCAGGCGATAGAAAACGGCTCTCTGGTATTCGGCAGCTCGACCTTCCTCATGACCTCCGCCTATGTTGACAATTACATAGAGGACGGCAGTCTCGACAACAGCATCGTATACCTCGGCACCTGTTCCAGCGGCCGTGACGCAAGACTTGCGACCGCGCTGCTTTCAAAGGGCGCGGAGGCGGTATACGCAAACAGCAACGTCATCTCCACCCGCTACAATCTTGAGATGATCGACGCCGTAAGCAGGGGACTGTGTGAGCTAAACGGCAGCGGCTACAACAATGTTTTCGAGGCACTGGAGTTTGCAAGGGAAGAGGTAGCGGATGTCGATCCCTACTACAACGGCGGCGCAAGAGTCCTGCTGTACACCGAGAATGAGGCGTTCGCTCTCGATTGGTACGAGAACATGATGACCTCCGATCGCTCCGTTGTGCTTGCTCTCGACGCCTCCGGCAGTATGTCCGGTGAGCCCATGAGCGAGACCAAGGAGGCTTCGCACCGCTTTGTATCCTCCGTTTTGGATCAGAATGCCGTCGTCAGCGTGCTGTGCTACGGCGATTGGGCAATATCAAAGTGCGGTTTCACGGCAAACGCAAACGCCCTCGATGAAGCGATAGACGGCATCAGCGAGATGGGCATGACAAACACCTACGAGGCATTGCTCATGGCGTCGGAGCAGCTTGACAATGTAGATTCCAGACAGAAGATAATCGTCCTCATGTCCGACGGTATGCCGAACGAGGGACTTTGCGGCGACGATCTCATCGCCTTTGCCGACGAGATAAAGGAGCGGGGCATAAGCATTTACACCCTCGGCTTCTTCCAAAGCCTCAGCTCCTCCGATACCTTCCAGGCGCAGCAGCTCATGGAGGCACTTGCAAGCGACGGCTGCCACTATGAGGTCGCCACCGCTTCGGATCTTGAGTTCTTCTTCACCGATATTGCGGAACAGGTCAACGGTCAGCGATATATCTACATAAGGATAGCCTGTCCCGTTGAGGTCACCGTCAGCTATAAGGGTGAGACCCTTTGCTCCGACGAGGACGATCTGAATACCCGCACCTCCTTCGGCACCCTCAGCTTTGAGAACACCGAGGACGGTGAGGACAGCGTAAAGATACTGCGTCTCAAAGAGGGCGCAAAGTACGACATAAGCATCAAGGGTACCGGCAGCGGCAGGATGGATTACACCATCGGTCTCATGGACGAGGACGGCAATTACTCCGACTTCCGCCGCTTTGAGAACATAAAGATCACCCGCAACACCACCATCGATACCGTTGCCTCGACAGCGGATAAGACCTACCTCTCCGTTGACTCCGACGGTGACGGCAGGTACGATGTCGAGTATGTCGCCGGCGAAAATGAAAAGGCTGAGCCTGTCGATAAGACCCTCGACTATATCGTTATGGGTATCGGCGCAGCGTCCCTTATCGGCATCGTCGTGTGCATCCTCATCATCTCCGCAAGAGTAAAACGCCGCAAGGCAGCACCCGCCGCCGCATAAAAACGCAGATTAAAAAATGCACTTCTTACGAAGTGCATTTTTTCTTTGCGGTAAAGCGCAAATTATAACCGTACTGTGACGATTCGGATCATCGGCAATTGAAATTATATCGTAGAGGACGGGTTTCCGTCCCGCTGTGTCGGCATCAAAAAAAGACAAAAGACCCTGCATTAAGCAGAGCCTGTTGCCTGAACAATAAAGATAAAGAAAAACAGAAAGAAAGAAATCTACCAACTATGGTTAGTTAATTAACTAACGCAGTAATAATAGCACCGTTTTTATTTTTTGTAAAGGGGTAAATTAAAAATTTTTGAAAAAAATTTCAGCAGCCTCTACAAGACTATTATAAGCGTCCCAACGGTTATGAGAATGCAGCCCACAAGCGATTTCGGCGTGAAGCGTTCATGCAGGAAAGCGACCGCCAGAACGATGGTTATTACGACACTCAGCTTGTCTGTCGGCACGACATTCGACGCCCGCCTTTGCGAGTATTGAGGTAAGTGCCGCAAAAAACGGCAGACAGCAGTGCAAAAACGATCCACATGGGCAATGCCTCCTCCAGTGCTGCAACGCAATACCATCACCATGCAGCAGATACAATACGCAACAGCATATTTAAATGTCGAAATTTTTGCTGCGGGAAAGTTTTCAACAATTTTCACAGCGACTTTTTCGGCATTTATTTTGGGGAGGGAGACCCGCCCACTACGGAGTCTGATTGGGTGCGGTAATAAAATCGTGCGAAGCCACACTGCAATGTGCCGAATTTCTTACATTATAATATATATATCTATTGCACAAACGCCTTGAATTTGCTATAATTATAATCAGCTAACTATGTGAGGAGAAAAGCTTATGAATTCCGTTAAAGATATATGGGCTGCCGTTTTGGACATACTCGGCATGCAGCTTACTCAGACCGCCTTATCTACATGGTTTTCCGATTGTGAACCTATCGAGATCGAGGGCTCGACCTTTGTTCTTCATACAAGCTCCGACTTTAAGCGGGATATAATTGTTAACCGTTTTGCGGAAGCCATAAAATCCTCTCTGTCGGATATTTTCTCCGCTGATTTCAATATTCTCGTCCTCGTCGGCGATGAGATCGAGGATTACAGGGCTGCAAAGCCGGATGATGATCCGCTGCCCGAAATGGCGGGATATACCTTTGACCGCTTCATAGTCGGCAACTCCAACCGCTTTGCGTATAACGCCGCCGTTGCCGTGGCGGAAAAGCCCGGAGGACCGTATAACAATCCGCTTTTCATATACGGCAACTCCGGTCTCGGCAAGACCCATCTGCTGCTTGCTATAGGTCAGGCCATAAGGGAGAAGGATCCTTCGACGAAGATCGCGTATATCAAAGGCGATGAGTTTACGAATCAGCTTTACAAGTCGATCCGTGACAAGACCAACGAGGAATTCCGCATGAAGTATCGCAATGTCGATCTCTTCCTTGTCGATGATATTCAGTTTATTTCCGGCAAGCAGGCAACACAGGAGGAATTCTTCCACACCTTCAATAACATTTACGAGGCAGGCCACCAGATAGTCATCACATCCGACCGTCCGCCGATGGACATGAGCGTATTGGATGACAGACTCAGAAGCCGCTTTGAAGGCGGTCTGATGGCGGATATACAGCCGCCGGATATTGAGACGAGAACGGTCATCATAAGGGCCAAGGCGGCGCAGCTCGGTCTTATAATCGAGGATGACGCGGTAAATTACATTGCGGAGACCTTAAACTCCAATGTCCGCCAGATCGAGGGCGTAGTAAAGCGTCTCACGGCATATAAGGAGATACTCGGAAAGAAGATAGATACCTCGGATGTCAAGAGGGCAATATCCGATGTAACGAGAAACGGAAGCTATATCCCCTCGCCGCAGAGAATAATTCACGAAACAGCCCGCTTCTTCTCGCTCAATGAGCAAGACATAAGAGGTCAGAACCGAAGCAAGAACACAGCCTTTGCCCGTCAGGTATCCATGTACCTCATCCGCACTCTTACAAACCTTCCCCTGAAGGAGATCGGTGAGGAGTATGAGGGAAGAAATCATTCTACCGTGCTTTCGTCGATAAAAAAGATTGAGGATCTTATAAAGACGGACAAGCAGGTGGCGGACACCGTGAGGGACATCACATCGAATATAAACAGCGTGTGAGAAACAAACATTCGATTTACGAAACAGTGTCGATTTGCTGTTGAAAGCTGTTGAAAAAAATTAAGACGATTTTTCGTGTTGAAAACCGAAAATTTTGCGAACAATTTTTTAAACAGCCGAAATCGAGAAATATCAGGGGTTTTGGCTCCTTTTCAACAATTTTTCGCTCTACTTCTAAATTCTACTTAAAATATATTGATTTATTTATTCATAAAAAAACGGTTTTTGATCGGAGGAAATAAAAAATGAAACTCAGCTGCGAAAAGTATCAGCTTCAGGCTGCCGTTGCGGTAGCGTCGAGAGCATCCGCAAGCAAAAGCCCCATCCCCGCACTTGAAGGTCTGCTCCTGGAGGCGGGAAACGGACTCAAGGTAACGGGCTACGACCTCAAGAAAGGCATATATTCGAGCATTGAGGCGGAGGTCACGGAACCCGGCTCCGTCGTATTGGACGCAAAGCTTTTCGGTGAAATGGTTCGCCGTATGCCGGAGGGCATAGTAACTATCGTCAGCGACGAAAAGGGAAAGACCGAGGTATCCTGCGGTAAGACCGAATTTTCGTTCATGGGTATTGATTCCGACGATTATCCCGAGCTTCCCTCGGTTGAAGGTCTGAAAAGCTTCGTCATCGATCAGGCTAAGATAAAGAGCATGATCAATCAGAGCAGCTTTGCCATTTCCGATAACGACAGTCGTCCCGTTTACACAGGCTCCATGTTTGAGATAGAAAACGGTATACTCACCTTGGTCTCCGTTGACGGATACCGTCTTGCGCTTCGCCGTGAGAGCATTGAGGGCGACAGCATAGAGCACAGCGAATTTATAGTCCCCGGTGCGGCACTGAGCGATCTTGAACGAATCTGCGGCAGTGATGAGAATGAAAAGGTAATGATCTCCGTCGGCGGAAACCATGTATCATTCACAGTCGGCGGCACCGTTATAGTAACCCGCAGACTGGAGGGCGACTTCTTAAATTACCGCAAGGCAGTCCCCGAAAACTTCAAGTACGAGATAAAGGTCAGCCGTCAGGAGCTTCTGCGTGCCGTTGACCGTGTATCGCTTATCGTTGACGAGAAGACGAAGAATCCCGTGCGTATTATTTTCGATGACGGCATAATAAACTGCTCCTGCGTAACGCCCATCGGCAAGGCAGACGATGTTTGCCTCTGCTCCGGCAACGGCGACGGCATGGAGATAGGCTTTAATGACAAATATATTAAGGACGCACTCAAGGCCGCTCCAGCAGATGAGCTTATAGTATGCTTAAATACAGGCTCATCCCCCTGCGTAATGAAGCCCGCCGATGATTCGGACGGATTTAAGTACATGATACTCCCCATCAGACTGAGAGCGTAATATGGAAAAGATAGAGATAAATACCGAGTTTATTAAGCTTGACTCACTTTTGAAATTTGCTGCACTCTGCGGCACCGGCGGTGAAGCGAAGTTCTGCATTGCCGAGGGTATGGTCAAGGTAAACGGCGAGGTCTGCACCCAGAGAGGCAAAAAGATATATGCGGGTGACAGGGTGTCCTTTGCCGATAACGAGATCGAAGTAGTAAAAGCATGATAGTTAAAAGACTTGCTCTGAACGGCTTTAGAAATTACGATTTCGAGACGGTCGATTTTTCATCCGGAACGAATGTCATATACGGCGAGAATGCTCAGGGTAAAACTAATCTGCTTGAAGCGGTGTATATGCTTGCAATGGGCAAGAGCTTCCGCACGAGATTCGACAGGGAACTGCTCGGCTTCGGCAATGACTTTTGCGAGATCCTTGCGGATATTGACAGTGCGGACAGGGATCAGACCGTGAGGATAGTTTTGCGTCAGGGAGTCAGGAAGCAGATAAGCGTAAACGGAGTTAAAAAGACGGCAACGGAGCTGAGTGAAAACCTAAAGGTCGTGCTGTTTTGTCCGGATGATCTCAATATAATAAAGGACGGTGCGGCGGCAAGGCGCAGGCTTATGGATAACGCCATTTGTCAGATAAGACCCCGCTATGCCGAGTACCTTACGCAGTTCAATAAATTCTACGAAAGCAAGACGAGAATATTAAAGGACTGGCGTGAAAAGCCCTCGCTGCTCGATACCCTCGATGAATTCTCCGACGGTATGTGCAGGATGTCGGCACAGCTCATTCGATACAGGGCAGCCTTCGTCGCAAGATTAAACGAGGAAGCGGCACCCATACACGGTGAATTCTCCGGAGCGGACGAGAAGCTGTCGCTCGAATATAAAACCGTGTCGTCCGTTAAAGACCCCTTGGGCAGCGCAAAGGAGATATACTACGATCTCTGCGACCATCAGGAGCGGCATCGAAAGGCTGAGCTTGATTCGCAGCAGTGCCTCTCCGGTGCGCATAAGGACGATATTGCCGTTTCGATAAACGGCAGGGACGCAAGGAGCTTTGCAAGTCAGGGTCAGACGAGAACTGCGGCACTGTCAATAAAGCTTGCGGAGCGGGAGATATACCTCGACGAGACGGGGGAATATCCGGTGCTTTTGCTGGACGATGTACTGTCGGAGCTTGACGCAAAGCGTCAGGAGTTTGTACTGAATCATATAGGCGGCGGTCAGACCTTTATAAGCTGCTGCGAGGATGAGGGCATCTCAAAGCGAACCGGTGCAAAGGTCATAAGGGTCGAGAAAGGCAGGATAATGTGATATGTATCTTCACCTCGGCGGCGGTACTCTTGTATCGGAGGACAGTATAATCGGCATATTCGACCTCGACAATACGAGCCAAAGCCACATAACACGAAGGTTTTTGACGGCGGCGGAGAAGTCGGGCACCGTTATAAACACGGCGGAGGACATACCCAAGAGCTTCGTCGTGTGCATGAGCGGCGGTGAGCGGCGATTGTATTTGAGTCAGATGTCAACGCAGACGCTTTTAAAGCGTACCGATTTTTTGAATACGGAAGAAATACGGAAACGAAAGGTAAACGAAAATGGCTGAGATAGACGAAAAGGTAACTCAGGAATATGATGCTTCGCAAATTCAGGTTCTTGAAGGACTTGAGGCTGTAAGAAAGCGTCGTATATAGGCTCGACCTCATCATCGGGTCTGCATCACCTTGTTTACGAAATTGTGGATAACTCCATCGATGAAGCCCTTGCGGGCTATTGCGACCGCATTGAGGTCATAATCGAGGAAGGCGATGTCATATGCGTAAGGGATAACGGCCGAGGCATCCCCGTTGACATTCAGGAGCAGACGGGTAAGAGCGCACTTGAGGTCGTATTCACGGTGCTGCACGCAGGCGGTAAATTCGGCGGCGGAGGTTATAAGGTCTCCGGCGGTCTGCACGGTGTCGGCGCATCGGTCGTCAACGCAATGAGCGAATGGCTGTGCGTACATGTCCACAAAAACGGAAAGATCTACGAAATGAAATTCTCCAGAGGCAATATAACTCAGGAGATGAAAATAATCGGTGATACCGACAGAACAGGTACAACGGTTCGCTTTAAGCCCGATCCTCAGATGTTCGATGAGACGGTGTACGATTACGATACCC
>CAZLSN010000057.1:0-9092 GCA_964562265.1 uncultured Oscillospiraceae bacterium | reverse complement strand
GTATAGGGCTGTCTGTGACCCTGAGTTCTACGATAACCCTTTTTGGGCTTCATCTTGTAGACACGGATCTTCTTGCTCTTGCCGTTCTTCAGAACATTTGCGGAAACGCTTGCGCCCTCGATAACGGGAGTGCCGAATACGGAGTTCTCCTCATCGATGACTGCCAGAACACTGTCGAACTTCACGGTCTCGCCGGCTTCGGCGTTGAGCTTTTCGACAAAGATAACATCGCCCTCGGCAACACGGTACTGCTTGCCGCCGGTTACGATAACAGCATGCTTCATTGATCTTTCATCCTTTCTTCAGGTCTCGCTATCATAGGTGTGGGACAACTCCCAACTTTCCGACCCATTCAATGCGGCTTTGATAGCATACCACGAAGCATGCCCAATGTCAACGATTTTCTTCCGATTTTCCGAGAAAATCTCGATTATTGCTCATCAAGAAGGGCAAAACCTGCCGCCTCGCTTATGGGCAGTGAGAAGACTATCGCACCGGCCTCGGTGTCGGGTCCGGCACTGCGGACTATCGCTTTCATGATTTCGCTCTTATTGCCTTTTTCGGCGACGATCATGATAAGCTCCTTCTCGCTTGCGATGGAGACATTATAGAAGCGTTCGGCGTTCTCCGATCCCGTGCCCTTGCCGTGGATCACGGTGCCGCCTCTTGCTCCGGCGGCTCTCGCCGCGTTCATGACCATATCCGTTCTGCCCGAGTTTGCGATTGCTATGAGAAGCTCATAGGGGAACGAAAATTCGGGAGTATATTTTACATCCTTGTTGCCGTCGTTTAAGTATGCCAAAGTCTTTCCACCTCCGATGCTTTTTACGGGAACTGCGGCGACTATCCCGTGGCCGGGTACGCCGATGTACAGTGAGCGTTTCATCTCTTTAATAAACGCAGTCGTCTTTTCCGCCGAGGCGACATTTATTACAATGCGCCTTGTGGTCGATTCTATGCCCAGAAGGTCGAGCATGGATTTAAGTGCCGTTCCTCTTCCGAGAGCACTCAGCGTAACGGGAAGCTCAAGCCTTTTGCATATCTCAAGCAGCTTTTCACCGTCCGACGGCTGCACTACCGATACTATAAAATTCATGCCGATACCTCCCAAAGTTCAACGATCTCATCGTCACCGTAGACCTCACGGCTGAGATCGGACGACTTCCTGCCGTAGATAAAGCCGACTATCTGAATGGAAATGAGCGGCATCATTGCGACAAGGGCGACGATACCGAAGGCATCCTGAATGGGATTGCCGCCCAGAGTGGCACTTGCGCCGATCATGAATTGCAGCATGAAGGTCGCCGTCATGGGACCCGAGGCGACACCGCCGGAGTCGAAAGCGATCGCCGTGTAAATATCCGGAACGAAGAAGGACAGCACCAGAGCTATCGCATAGCCGGGGATCATGAACCACATGATGGATATTCCGGTTATTACACGCAAAGCCGCAAGACCCATTGCGAGAGCTATCGCAACGGAAAGGCTGCGCTTTATCGCCTTGCCGGGGATCGCACCCGCACTGACATCCTCGATCTGCTTTTCAAGCACCGCCACGGCAGGCTCCGCCGATATGATAAACCAGCCGAGGAGCATGGACAGCGGGATGAGGGCATAGCGCATCTCATCCGCAAGTGCGGAGCCGAGTACAGAACCGAGGGAGGAGAAGCCGACATTTACGCCCGTGAGGAACAGAACAAGTCCCACATAGGTATACAGTATACCTATGCATATCTTTGCAAGGCTGCGTCCGGACATTTTAAGCGTTACGAACTGGAATATAAAGAATATCGCAACGATGGGCAGCAGAGCCACCGCCATCTCCTTTATGTACAGGGGCAGTGCCGAAAGGTAGGCGGAGCCTATCTCGACCGTTGAGGCGTAAGCCGCCGTCACGGGTTCAACCGTGCTTTCGCTGCCGGAGTAGAAGAAGCCGAGTATCATAACGGCAACGATGGGGCCAATAGAGCACAGGGCGACAAGACCGAAGCTGTCCGCCTCGGCGTCCTTATCGCTTCGTATGTGGGATATACCAACGCCGAGTGCGAGTATGAACGGCACCGTCATGGGGCCTGTCGTAACACCGCCTGAGTCGAAGGCAACGGCGAGGAAGCCGCTGTCTGTGAATGCGGCAAGGATGAACACCGCCGCATAGAAGAAAATGAGCAGCCAGCGAAGCTTGACGCCCGTGAGTATTCTCAGCATGCACACCGAGAGGAAGAAGCCGACGCCTACGCCGACCGTCACAAGCAGCACCGTGCTGTCGATATGCGGGACAGTGTCCGCCAAAACCTGAAGATCGGGCTCCGCTATCGTGACCGCAAAGCCCAGTGCAAAGCTAACCGTCAGAATAAGGGGCAGCTTGCGTGATTTCGTGAGTGCCGTACCTATCCTGTTTCCGATGGGGGTCATGGACACATCGGCACCAAGTGAGAAAAAGCCCATGCCGAGAATGATGAGCAGCGTTCCGACGAGGAAGCTGAGCATCAGATCTGTGGGTATGGGTGACACCGTGAGGCATAGAATGAACACGATGACGACTATCGGCAACACGGAGATCGCCGACTCCTTTATCTTCTCATACACTGCGTTTTTTCCGAATAAGCTAATACCTTTGATAATATCACTCCGTTTTCCAATGCATAATAATGTTTATATCAATAATAACATAGAAAATGTTTCGGAACAATTAAGAAGATTGTTATTTACGCAAAATTTACATTTTGAATTCAAGCGAAATACTTGCTTTCGCTATTGCAATACTTAAAATATTTGATATAATAAACTTAAAAGATTTGAAGCAAACGGAGAATGCACGATGAAATACGCAATTGTCGCCATGATCTCATACCTGTTCGGTTCCTTCTGCGCATCGATACCGCTGTCGAAAAGATTCTGCGGCAGCGATGTCCGCACCCACGGATCGGGCAATGCGGGGGCAACGAATGTCGCAAGAGTGTTCGGAATGAAGGCAGGGGCGATAACGCTGCTGTGCGATATGGCAAAGTGTCTTATTTCGATAGCGGTGGGCAAGGCACTTTGCGGCACTCAGGGCATGGCACTTGCGGGACTGATGTGCATAATCGGACACTGCTTCCCCGTATACTTCGGCTTTAAGGGCGGCAAGGGCGTTTCGGTCGGTGCGGCACTGGGGCTTACCTGCGGATGGCAGGTTTTTGCGTGCATCATGGGAGTGTTCTTCGTCGCAGCCTTTTTAAGCCGCAAGGTGTCCCTCGGCTCCGTATGTGCCGCAGTTTCGCTCCCGATAGCGGCAGCGCTGTTTTCCTGCCCCTCGCCGATGCTTGTGATGGCAGGCATATCGGCAGCTCTTGTGGTGTTCATGCACAGGGGAAACCTGAAGCGTCTTATCTCCGGAACCGAGCCCGATTTCAAGGCGAAAAAAACAAAGTGATTTACAAGTAGAAATTTGTAGGCTAAAATTGTACAAATCACCGAAAATGCCCAAACCGGTGTTTGTTTGTCTTGACAAATTGTTAACTTATGTGTAACATATAAGCATAATTCAGCAGCGACATAGTGTCCTGCGATTTAAAAAGGAGAATGATTATGCCTAAGTTTCATGAGATCAACGGAAAGCAGTTCCTTCAGGATTATAACGGCGTAGAGCTGTTCAAGGAGTTCACCCCCAAAATCGCAAAGCTCCCCAACCTGACCTACAAGCTCTACTACAACACTCCGACTCCCGAAGTCGTTGAGAAGTGCATAAAGCTCGGCCGCTGCACCGCAGAGGAAGCAGCAGCTCTCGAGAAGGCATTCAACGAGCGCTACGGCGATAAATAATTTAACATAGCAAAAACAGGCTCCGCTATTTTGGCGGAGCCTGTTTTTTATCGGCATTTGAACTATGCCCGAATATTAAGCTATGACTTTGCCGAGGACTCTCAGGGGCAGCTCCGGCGAAATGACAATATCCTCATAATCCGGATTCAGCGAGTGCAGCACAAGGTGGTCGCCCAATGCCTCAAGCTGCTTCAGATAGGCGCAGCCGTCATACAGGAAAATGCCGATCTCACCGGTCATGAGACTGTGCTGCTGACTGACCCACACCGTCTGCCCATTGTGGAATCTCGGCTCCATACTGTCGCCCGCGACCTTGACGCCGAAGTTCGCACTCTCCGGCACTTCGGGGCCCACCTCGGTCATATCGTAATGCTCACTGTCGAGAAACTGACCGGTACCTGCGGATACTGCGATCGAGTACAGCGGGAGGCTTCTCACACGGATGGGTATGGGTTCGGGAGCGATCGAATAGCGCTCGCTGTCACGCAGAAGGCGGATATACTCAAGTGCCATCCTGCGCCCTGCGGTATTTAGTCCGGAAAGGACTCCGCCCGATTGCGGATAAAACTCCGCCGCAATGTCCTCAATATTAAGCGCACGGCAAAGCGCAAGGAACTGAACGGCACTCGGCAAGGTGCTGCCGTTCTCCCATTTGGATATTGCCTGATTGGTAACGCCGACACCGTAGCTCGAAAGAGCATCCGCAAGCTCGGCCTGGGAAAGTCCCGCTTCACGCCGTTTTTCGCACAAAATTTTGCCTATATCCATAATATCCATACCTCCTGTCGTATATCATTATACACTATACAAAATAAAATTACAAGAGCAAAAATATCTTAAACGGATAATTTTTCTCTTTACTTATCCTAAAAAGAGAGTTATAATGACTATACTATCTTTTGAGGAGAATGACATGGACAGGGCAATACTGCACTCGGACATAAACTCATGCTATGCCAGCATCGAACGGCTGCTTGCGCCGGAGCTTTGCGATAAGCCTCTGGCGGTCTGCGGATCGGCGGAGCTTCGGCACGGCATCGTGTTATCCAAAGACGAGATCGCCAAGAAAGCGGGTGTCAAGACCGGAATGGCGATATGGCAGGCGAAGGAGCTGTGTCCCGAGCTGCAAATCGTCACACCCCACTTCGACCGCTACACGGAGTACGCTTCGGCGGTCAGGGCGATATATTCGGATTACACCGATCTCGTTGAGCCGTTCGGTCTGGACGAGTGCTGGCTGGACATAAGCCGCTGCCTTGATTGTCCCGATCCGGTGCAAACGGCGCACGAGATCCGCTGTCGTGTGAAAGCGGAGACGGGGCTTACGGTCAGCGTCGGGGTGAGCTTCAACAAGATATTCGCAAAGCTCGGTTCGGACTACAAGAAGCCGGATGCGGTGACGGTTATAAGCCGTGAAAATTTTAAAAGCCTTGTGTGGCGGCTCCCCGCATCGGATATGCTCATGGTCGGGCGCAGTACCACAAGGCAGCTTCAACGCATCGGCATCCGCACGATCGGTGAGCTTGCCGCTGCGTCACCGGAAAGTCTGAGGGCGGTTTTCGGAAAAATTGGGCCGATGCTCTGCGCCTTTGCAAACGGAATGGACGCATCTCCGGTCAGCAGGATAGGTGAGGCACCGCCGCCGAAGTCGATCGGCAACAGCACCACTCTGCCGAGGGACATTGAGACAGCGGAGCAGGCAAGCAGGGTGTTTTTGAGTCTGGCGGAAAGTGTTGGGTCGAGTCTGCGGAAGGGCGGCTGGATGTGCCGCACAATCGAAATATCGCTGCGGTCTCGGGAGCTTGTGTGGCACAGCCACCGCTTTCGTCTGCGTTCGGCGACCGATATAACGGCGGAGCTTAAAGATGCGGCGATGACGCTTTTTCGTGAGGCGTGGGACGGTGAGGCACTGCGCAGCGTTGGCTTGCGTGCCTTGGAGCTTGTGCGCTCCGACGATCCGGAGCAAGTTGACATATTTATAGATTATGTTAATAAAGACAGGCAAAAGAAGATCGACTCCGCCGTTGATGCCATCCGTGGCAAATACGGTGCGGAGGCTATACAGCGGGCATCGGTGATGGGCGATCCGCTTGCCCTCGGGCAGCAGATCTGCACCCTGCCCGACCATGGCTTTCTGTGAGGTCGGAAGAAAATTCGGGGCTACGCCGTCTGATCGGGTGCGGCGACAAACAAAGACAGGGTTCCGTGGGGGAACCCTGTCTTTGTTTGCTTAACGAATGTACCCTAAGGAGTATCGATTATTTATCAGCCGAAGATATTCTCGAAGAAGTCCTCGATGCACATCTTGATGTACAGCCAGAGGGGGATCTTGTAGCCGCAGAGGATGCAGGTCCTGCCGTTGAACAGGTGGCCGTGAGCCTCAGCTACTTCGGTGTACTGATCGCCGCAAGCACATGCATACTCAAGATAGCCGTCCTCGGTGCAGGTAGCAAACTTACCGCCGACGATTTTGTAATCGTGGACATGATCGGGACCTGCTGCGCCGCAAACAGTGCAAATACCATTCTCGCCATACTCATGCTCATAGCTTACTTCCAAAACGCTCTCGCCTTCCTTTGCGGCGGCGTTGGCATCGTCCATGGAAGTGTAGTAGTTGATTACAGTTGCGGGAAGATGACCGTGAAAGGAATGGTTGTAGTCATAATCCTGGGGTGCTGCCTCAACACTTGCAACAACACGGCAGTCAAGAGGTATAACGGTGTATTCGTTTTCCATTCTGTTAAATGCTTCGCTGTAAACAGCCTTCTTGCTTACGCCGTAGCCCTCGGGAACAACGCTGCCGTCATTGAAGAGGCGGGGATCGCAGGTAACTACGGTGCCGCCGTACATGGTGATGTTCTTGGAGTCGTTAAATGACCAGTAGCCGTTGACATTGAAGAGCTGCTTATGCCCGTCACCGTAGCCGGTATTATTCTCGAATCTGCCGTCCTTTATGATAACAGAGCCGCCATCGGAGATATAGAATATCTCAATTGCACCGTAGTAAGTGCCGTTTTCGATAGTGAGCGTTGCATTGGGGGAGCTCTTGATCCAGAAGCATTTGCCGGACTTGTTTGCATCTCCGTCAAAAGCGTTGACAGTGCCGTTGCCGGTGATGGTAATGTCTACATCGCCTTCAATACCAAAGAGGATATGGGCCTTGGAGCATTCTTCTATGTTCTTAAATTCTTCGCTGAAAGCGATGGTCTTGCCGTTCAGGTCTATGGTGAGGCTCTTGTCGAGATTGATATAGAAGTAATGACTTCCATTATCATCTCCGTGGTTATCCATGTCGGCGGTGATGGTGATGTCCTTGAGGACCTTCACGGTGTCACCTGACTGAGCTGCCGCGACAGCTTCGGGGAGAGTTGCGTAATAGTCGGTGCCGTTAACGACGGCTTCCGCTGTCTCCGCAGTTACGGGCTCCTCCGCAAATGCCACTACGGACACGAGGGAGAACATCATTACCGCTGCCAGAAACAGGCTGAGTATTCTTTTCTTCATCTTTTCATTTTTCTCCTTTTATTCATTCTTATGCCACTATTGGCATAGACTTACAGTTAGATTATAAGCCTTTACCATAATTTCTGCGAATCGGAATAATTGCCAAATATTGCCCTGCGTTTTGTACGATTTAAACAATTTGTCGCAACAAGCGGAGGAACATTTAAAATAATTGTTGTAACCTATAACAAAATCCGCCGCCCAAGGAGCTTTTCCCCGGACAGCGGTGTTTTCCTGTGACGGGCATTTATTCGGTTTTTGTAAAGAAACGGCAATAGAGACACCATGGGGAGAGCCAAGGGGGTGCGCAAGCTTAATCGTGCGAAGCCCACCTCCGCTGTGCAAAAATTGCACAGCTTTTTTCGCACTTTAGGCTTATATGCACTTTAATTCCTATTAGTAAAGTGGTATATTTAAATCACAGACAAACAGTAGGAATTGAGGTGATCCGATTTTGAATGTTACCAGCAAGGGGCGTTATGCCCTGCGTATCATGATCGACCTTGCTCAGCACCGTGACGACGGCTTTATCTCGCTCAAAACGGTGGCGGAACGGCAAAGCAGCTCGATGAAGTATCTCGAAATGATCGTCGGCAATCTCAAAAAGGCGGAGCTTGTCGATTCGACAAGGGGCAAAGAGGGCGGCTATAAGCTCAACCGTGAGCCGAAGGACTATAAGATCGGTGAGATACTGCGCTGCATCGAGGACAATCTTGCTCCCGTTGCCTGTATAAAAGAGGGTGAGATCCAGTGCGATCACTCCGGCGGCTGCCTGACCATCCCCATGTGGAAGGAGCTTGACGATATTACAAATGCCTATCTCGACACCGTCACACTCGACGATCTGCTGACAGGTGCAAAGTGGAAACAGGCTGTTGACTAAAACATTCGGGGGTGCTATAATCCCCTACAGAGTTTATAGGATATTACCGAAAGGAAGATGAATATGTTCGTATATGCAGATAATGCCGCAACGACTGCGGTAAGTAAGGCAGCTCTCGATGCAATGATACCTTACCTCACCGAAAATTACGGCAACCCCTCCAGCCTTTATTCCTTTGCTCAGAACGCAAAGGAAGCTCTCGAGGAAGCAAGAGAGACCGTGGCCTCCCTCATCGGCGCAGAGCCCCGTGAGATATATTTCACCTCCGGCGGCAGCGAGGCCGATAATCAGGCTATCGTTTCCATGGCAAAGCTCGGTGCGCTAAAGGGTAAGAAGCACCTTATCTCCACCAAGTTTGAGCATCATGCCGTGCTGCACACCCTCAAGGCTCTCGAAAAGCAGGGCTATGAGGTCACCCTGCTCGATGTCCACGAGGACGGCGTTGTCCGTCTTGAGGATGTCGAGGCAGCTATCCGTGAAGATACCGCTCTTGTAACCATCATGTTCGCAAACAACGAGATCGGCACCATCCAGCCCATCAAGGAGATCGGTGAGCTGTGCCGCTCCAAGGGTATCCCCTTCCATACCGACGCCGTTCAGGCTATGGGTCACATCCCCGTGAATGTCAAGGAGATGAACATTGACCTTTTAAGCCTTTCCGGTCACAAGTTCCACGCACCCAAGGGCACCGGCGTTCTCTACGCAAAGCGTGGTCTGCCCCTCTTCAACATCATCGAGGGCGGCGCACAGGAGCGTGGCAAGCGTGCAGGCACCGAGAACATCCCCGGTATCGTTGCACTCGCCGCTGCTTTGAAGGAAAGCATCGAAAATATGGAGGAGAACACCGCAAAGATCATCCCCATGAGAGACAAGCTTTTCACCGAGCTCAGCAAGATCCCCCATT
>CAZLSN010000056.1:0-9364 GCA_964562265.1 uncultured Oscillospiraceae bacterium | reverse complement strand
CGGTGTACGAGAGCCTTGAAAACTGCTGCGACCTCTGCGAACACGCCTCCGAGGTCATAGAGCAGGTAATAATCAAAAACACATAAAAGCATAAAAACAGCAGACAATGCTTCCGTAATGGTGCATTGTCTGCTTTTGTTATGTCGTGATATACGCTTTACCTTGTCTCAAGCTCAGTTCCGGTGAGGTGCATGTATTCGTCGAAGGTACACATTCTGTCGATTATACCGTCGTCGGTTATCTCGATGATACGGTTTGCAACGGTCTGAGTAAGCTGATGGTCATGACTGGAGAAGATGACATTGTACTTAAACGCCTCAAGACCGTTGTTTAATGCGGCAATGCTTTCGAGGTCAAGATGGTTTGTGGGCTGGTCGAGGACAAGGAAGTTTGCACCCGAGAGCATCATCTTGCTTATCATGCAGCGAACCTTTTCGCCGCCGGAGAGTACTCTGACGCTTTTGTAAACATCGTCACCGCTGAAAAGCATACGACCGAGGAAGGTGCGAAGATAGCTCTCCCGCTTGTCCTCGGAGAACTGGCGCATCCAGTCCATAAGGTCAAAGTCGCAGTTTTCAAAATAGGAATTGTGATCCTTGGGGAAGTAGGTGGGGGAGATGGATGCACCCCATTTGACGGAACCGGAATCGGGCTCCTCCTCACCCATGATTATCTTGTACAGCATGGTGACGGCAAGCTCATTTTTGCCGACGATGGCGATCTTATCCTCTTTGCCGACGATGAAGCTGACGTTGTTTAAGAGCTTCACACCGTCAACGGTCTTGGATACCTCGGTGACAAAGAGCCTGTCCTTACCGGGCTCACGGTCTGCCTTGAAGCCCACCCACGGATAACGCCTGCCGGAAGCGGGGAGCTCCTCAACGGTCAGCTTATCCAAAAGCTTTCTTCTGCTGGTAGCCTGACGGGACTTGGATTTGTTTGCTGCAAAGCGTGAGATAAAGCTTTGCAGCTCTGCGATCTTCTGCTCCGCCTTCTTATTCTGATCCTTAATGAGCCGCTGCATAAGCTGGCTGGACTCGTACCAGAAATCGTAGTTGCCGACATACATTTTTATCTTGCCGTAGTCGATATCGACTATGTGGGTGCAGATGTTATTGAGGAAGTAGCGGTCATGGCTGACGACAAGCACAGTTCCCTCGTAATCCATGAGAAAGTCCTCAAGCCAAACGACACTGTTTAAGTCGAGGTTGTTCGTAGGCTCGTCGAGAAGTATGATATCGGGATTGCCGAAAAGAGCCTGAGCAAGCAGCACCTTGACCTTGAGTCTCGGATCCATATCGCTCATGAGGGTACCGTGAAAATCGGGGGACACACCGAGACCCTGCAATATTCTGCTTGCATCGGATTCCGCCTCCCAGCCTCCGAGCTCGGCAAATTCCTCCTCTAAGACGGCTGCTCTGAGTCCGTCCTCATCGGTGAAATCCGCCTTGTCGTAGATGGCGTCCTTCTCCTTGCCGCAGTTATAAAGCCGCTCATTGCCCATTATAACAGTGTCCATGACCGTGTAAGCATCGTACATGTTCTGATTCTGCTTCAAAACGCTCATGCGCTTTTTTGGAGCGATATGCACCGAACCGGTGGAGGGTTCAAGCTCACCGGAGAGTATTTTTACAAAGGTGGACTTACCGGCACCGTTTGCGCCGATAATGCCGTAGCAATTGCCGGGGGTGAATTGAAGATCAACACGGGAAAAAAGGATGTTGCCCGCAAAGTTTATCGAAAGGTCACTTACAGTCAGCATAGCATATACCTCGTTAAAAGACATTTATAACAGTATATCATAGCCTTGCCTTATATTGCAATAAGGAACAGCCCACTATCGCAAATGCGATAGTGGGCTGAAATTTGGCTTTATGTAGATTTCAGTATGCTTATATCAGCTGATGTTTGCGGAACCGAGGCCGCGGATCTTGCCGTCGAGGAAGCTGATGAGAAGCTTGGAAGCGTCGCTCTCGTCTGCCTGCCATACGAAGCACTGCTCTTCGCCGTTGCAGTAGTAGTAGGAAGCGTCAACGCCGAGCTCGTCCTTGATGTCGCCGTAGGTGACATCTTCAAATTCGGTGCCTTCGAACATCATGGTGTCTTTGAAGTAGTCGTGCTTGAGTGCGCTGAGTGCGTCCTTGGTTGCGCGCTCTTCGCTCATTGCCTGCTCTTCGCTGGACTCCATGTCGAGCTTGTAGGTGTCGATAGCGGTCTGGAGTGCATCTGCCTTTTCGCCGCCGTCCTTGCCGCCGTCATCGCCGCCGCCGCATGCGGTAACGGAAATAACCATCATGAGTGCCAGAATTATGAGTAGTGCTTTTTTCATAGTATTTTCCTCCTAATTAATAATTGTATATCCGGTTTTTGCCTCACGAATTGATTTTCGGGAACTGTCCCTGTAAAGTGAATTATATGAAGAATCGGCAAAAAAGTCCCTACCAAAACATTGCCTTTTTGGTAGTGTTTTGGCTAAAAAAGTGTGTTTTTCGCCGTTTCGGGGCAATATATCGCAATGCTTGCTTCAAAGCGGCATTTGTGCTATATTTTTAATCACAAAGGAGTGATGACGGTGAGCATTGAATTCCGAAACGGCACCTTCTGCCTTTCCACGGAGAATACGAGCTATATCTTCCGTATCGGTGAATACGGACAGCTTTTGCACATGCATTACGGCGACCTTGTGAGCATAGACGATGCCGAGACGCTTTGCGTCAAAAACAGCATACAGCGCGGCAGCAGCGTCATGTATTCGAGGGACAATGACCGCTACTGCCTCGATAAGCTGTGCCTCGAATGGTCGGGCATAGGCAGGGGAGATTACCGTCAAAGCCCCCTTGAGATAAAAAAATCAAACGGCAGCTACTCGAGCGATTTTGTCTTTGAATCATGGGAAAAGACCGAGGGCTGCCTTGAAATGAGTACGCTTCCCTCGGCGTATGACGGTATGGGCGATGCCGAATCGCTGCACCTGACCCTTGCCGATAAGGATAAAAGCGCAAGGCTGCATCTTTATTACACCGTCTTTTGCGCCGCCGATGTCATCACCCGCCGCTGCGTTCTCGAAAACTGCGGTGACGGTGAAATATCGCTTCGCAGGATCATGAGCATGAGCATTGATATTCCCGACAGGGGATACTTTATGCATACCTTCGACGGCGGCTGGGTTAAGGAAACGCACCGTCATGTGCGCCCTGTCGAATACGGTATGCTTGTAAATTCATCGACCACGGGATCGTCGTCAAACAGGCATAACCCAGGCTTCATACTTTCGGAAAAATACGCCGATGAGGATAAGGGACGCTGCTACGGCTTCAATCTCATATACAGCGGCAATCACATCGGACTGTGCGAAAAGTCAAACGGCGACCTTGTCCGTATTCAGATAGGCATAAATCCGCATTGCTTTGAGTGGAATTTGAAATCGGGTGAGAGCTTTGAAGCTCCCGAGGCGGTGCTCAGCTATTCGGCGGAGGGCTTAAACGGACTCAGTCACAACTTCCACCGCTTTGTGAATAACTGCATCGTCAGGGGAGAGTGGAAGAACAAAGAACGTCCGGTGCTTATAAATAACTGGGAAGCAAACTTCTTCAAGTTCGATAAGGATAAGCTTTTGCGTCTTGCAAGAAGCGCAAAGAAGCTCGGTGTTGAGCTCTTTGTGCTGGATGACGGTTGGTTCGGAGCAAGGGATTCCGATACGGCTGGGCTCGGAGATTACGAGGTCAACACCAAAAAGCTGCCGGGGGGACTTTCGGCACTGGCACATGAGATAAACAAGCTCGGACTCTCTTTCGGACTCTGGTTTGAGCCGGAGAGCGTCAATGAGGATTCCGAGCTCTACCGCAGTCATCCCGATTGGGCGGTGTTGCCCGCACACGGCGAAGCGGTGCTTGGAAGAAATCAGCTCCTTTTGGATCTCACTCAAAGCGAGGTGCGGGACTACATCGTCGAGAACGTCGGCAATACTCTCGATTCCGCTCCGATAGCCTATGTCAAGTGGGATATGAATCGCCACCTTGCCGATGCATATTCGCCGCAGCTTGAGAATCAGGGTGAGTTTTACCACCGTTATATAATGGGACTGTACGATTGCCTTGACCGCATATTCACTCCAAGACCCGATGTTTTGCTTGAAAGCTGCTCCTCCGGCGGTAACCGATTTGACCTTGGTATGCTCTGCTACTCACCGCAAATATGGTCGTCGGACGATACCGACCCCATAGAGCGATTGGAGATACAGGGAGGGCTCAGCTACCTCTATCCGCAGTCCTGCATGGGAGCTCACGTTTCCGCGGCACCGCATCAGCAGACTCTACGCAATACACCGCTGTCAACGAGGTTCAACGTCGCAGCCTTCGGTGTCCTCGGCTATGAGCTTGACCTCAAGTATCTAAATCATGTTGAGCTCAAAGAGGTAAAGGAGCAGATAGAATACTATAAAAAATACCGCCGCACCCTCCAGTTCGGCAGATTCTACAGGGAAAATGAGCTGAAAGACAATACCGTTCATTGGCAGGTATCCTCACCGGACGGTAAGGAGCATATCGCAGGTCATTTCCAAAAGCTTTGCAGTGCATCGCCGTCTTTCGATGAGCTCAGAGTAAAGGGCTTGAGCGGAGCAAGACGCTACCGCATAAAATGCAAGAGCCAGCGAATTTTCGTTAAAAGAGTGGGCGGACTTGTAAAGCATATACTGCCCTTTGAGCTTGACCCCGAGGGCACGATACTCAGAACGGCAAATAAATATGCCTCCCTCCCCGACGGTGCGGAGGACTGCATAGCAACGGGAGCGGCACTGAATGTGGGCATGAAGCTCAATGACCAGTTCATGGGCACGGGCTATAATTCGGAGCTGCATATGCTCGGTGACTTCGGCTCTGCGATCTACAGCGTGGAGGCGATAGAATGAGAATACCAAAGCTCAATGCGTATAAGCTTCTGCTTGAGCTCACGGCATTGTCGGGGATAGTGTTAGCTGCGGTTTATACACTGCATAGCGCAAAACCCGAATGGATACCGCTTTCCGTTGACATCGTAATATACCTTACCCTGACGGTGCTGATGTGCCTGCCCGAGATAATGCAAAATCCCAATACACCGTGGGAGCTTAAAAAGGGCTTCGAGGCGGAGATCGCGGAGGAAACGCTGTGCCTTATGTCCGAGCTGAAGCTTTCGCTCGGCGTCATATTTGCGTATATGCTCGTGTCGGCGGATAAAATGAAGCTTGCGGTCATAGCAATGCTGTCCCTGCTTCCGATACTTGTGTTTATGCTGCGAATGTCAAGGATCAAAAAGTATAAAGCATAATAAAAACAGACAATGTTCCAAACGGAGCATTGTCTGTTTTTTATATTGCTCACACACCGGTGAGGTCAAAGTCGGGGATCATCTCATCGGTGGCGGAGTCGGGCTCCTGAAAAAAGCCCCACTCAATGCCGCAGCTTGCCATATAATCGCAAAGCTCATCGTTTTCTTTCGCTGTAACGGTGCGGCAAAGCTCGGGATAGCCTGCCATATCGGGCATCGGCGTATACTGGCACATGAGCGAAAACAGCACCCGCTCTCCCGGAAATTCGTCTGCCACAAAGCGAATTACGGAGCGGGAATTTTCCATGGCATCGGGCAAAATGAGGTGGCGGATAAGCACACCGCTTTGCAGAATATCATTATCATCAAGCACAAAATCGCCGCGCTGACGGTACATTTCCCGTATCGCCGCGACTGCGACCTCAGGGTAATCGGGAGCGGAGGAATAGCGCTTTGAAAGCTCAGGATCGAGATACTTGAGATCTGGCATATAGACCCGAACAAGCCCGTCGAGCATACGCAGAGCCTCAACCGACTCATAGCCGGACGAGTTCCAAACGACCGGAATATCAAGCTTTGCAAGCTCAAGAGCCTTTGCGACCGGACGGATAAAATGCGTTGCCGTGACGAGGTTTATATTGTGAACGCCCTTGTCTTCAAGCTCAAGGAATATATCCCTCAGTCTTTCGACCGAAACGGCCTTGCCGACGCTTTTTCTGCTTATATCACGGTTCTGGCAAAAAACGCAGCGAAGATTACAGCCGGAGAAAAATACGGTCCCCGACCCTCTTTCGCCGCTTATGCACGGCTCCTCACCGAAATGCGGTGCCGCTCTTGTGATGACAGGCAGGGAGGGAGAACAGCAAACACCGCCTACCTTGTCCGTATCTCTTTGTGCATTGCAGTGCCTCGGGCAGTCGTTACACAGCATGGTACACCTCAAAAATAATGTGCAGATTGTCGGTTTAAACAGGCTTTGTGCCGCTCATTATAGTACAAAATTAGCAATCTTGCAACAAATATTGAAAACTGCAAAAAAGTTCATCATTTTCAATAAAAATGTGCTAAAATGATAATTGCAAAGATAATTTATTACGAAATGGTTAAAATGTATGTTGAACATTGTTTTGCTTGAACCGGAGATACCGCATAATACCGGAGCCATTGCCCGCACCTGCGCGGCAACGGGTGCGAGACTGCATCTCATTGAGCCCCTGGGCTTTGACATATCGGATAAGATGGTCAAACGCTGTGGGCTTGACTACTGGCATCTTGTGGACATTTCCGTTTATAAAAACATCGACGAATACTTTGCGGCAAATGGCGACACCGATCTTTGGCTTGCGACAACGAAGGCACCGAGGGCATATTCCGAGGTGGACTTTTCGTCGGAGAGCGTGAGCATAATGCTCGGCAAGGAGACTGCGGGACTTCCTCTGTGGCTCCGTGAAAAGTACCGTGATCGCTGCATAAGGATCCCGATGGTGAGTGAGGCAAGGAGCCTCAATCTGTCAAACTCCGCAGCCATCCTCGCATACGAGGCACTGCGCCAGCAGGGCTTCCCGGGTCTGCTCGGAGTCGGTGAAATGAAAATCTGAAAGGAGATATGTTATGAATTACGACAAAAAAAGTGTGCTTGATGCAGATGTAAAGGGTAAGAAGGTACTTCTGCGCTGTGACTTCAATGTTCCTCTCGATAAGGTCAGCGGTGAGATCACAAGCGATAAGCGCATTGTCGCCGCTCTGCCCACGATCAAGTATCTTCTCGATAACGGAGCCGCTGTAATAGCCTGCTCCCACCTCGGCAAGCCCAAGGGTCAGGTAAAGCCCGAACTCAGCCTTTCCCCCGTGGCAAAGCGTCTGTCGGAGCTTTTGGATAAGGAAGTTTATTTTGCAGCCGATACGATAGGCGAGGACGCAAAGGCAAAAGCAGCTGCGTTAAAAGCCGGTGAGATCATGCTGCTCCAGAACCTCAGATACGACATCCGTGAGGAAAAGAACGATCCCGAATTTGCAAAGGAGCTTGCCTCTCTTGCAGATGTATATGTCTCCGATGCCTTCGGCACCGTACACAGAGCCCATGCTTCAACGGCAGGTGTTGCGGCGTATCTTCCCGCCTATGCGGGACTTCTGGTCGAAAAAGAACTTTCCGTTATGGGCAAGGCATTAAACGATCCCGCCCGTCCCTTCGTCGCCGTTCTGGGCGGCGCAAAGGTATCCGACAAGATCGGCGTAATAAACAATCTGCTCGACAAGGCTGACACCGTTATCATCGGCGGCGGCATGGCCTATACATTTATTAAAGCAATGGGTCACGGTATCGGCAAGTCTCTGCTTGAGGCGGATAAGCTTGACTACGCAAAAGAAATGATCGAAAAGGCAAAGGCAAAGGGCGTTAAGCTTCTCTTGCCTGTGGATACAGCCGTCGGCAGTGAGTTTGCGGCCGATTGCGAGCGCAAGGTCGTATCGGTCGATGCCATTCCCGATGATTGGATGGGACTCGACATAGGCCCCGAGACGGTGAAGCTTTTCTCCGAGGCGATAGCAAATGCAGCAACCGTGGTTTGGAACGGCCCCATGGGCGTATTTGAATTTGCCGCATTCGCACAGGGAACCGAGGCAATGGCGGATGCACTTGCAAAGTCGGGTGCCATCACCATAGTCGGCGGCGGTGACTCCGCTGCTGCCGTGGAAAAGCTCGGCTACGCAGATAAAATGACGCATATAAGCACCGGCGGCGGCGCCTCGCTTGAGTTCCTTGAAGGTCTTGAGCTTCCCGGTGTCGCATGCCTGATGAACAAATAAGGAGGAAGCCTTATGAATACCAAATACAGAAAGACGGTCATAGCCGGCAACTGGAAGATGAACATGACCGCAAGCGAAGTCAGACCCTTTATCGATGAACTCAGAGGCTTCATGCCCAAGACGAAATGCTGTGAAACGGTCATTTGCGTTCCCTCGGTTAATGTTCCCGCCATGCTCCGCTACGGCAAGGATGCAAAGGTTGCCTGCGGTGCGGAGGATGTTTCGGCATTCGACAAGGGTGCATACACCGGTGAGGTCAGTGCAAAAATGCTCTCCGACCTCGGCGTCAAGTACTGCATCGTCGGTCATTCCGAACGCAGGGAGTACCATAAAGAGGACGATATGCTCATAAACGCAAAGACAAGAGTTCTCCTCGACAAGGGCATAAGCCCCATAATCTGCGTAGGCGAAAGTCTTGAGCAGAGGGAGATGGAGCTCACCATGGCACATATAAACTATCAGGTCAGAGCGGCACTCTACGGCGTCGATGCCACCGAGCTTCGCCGCTGCATCATAGCCTACGAGCCCATATGGGCGATAGGCACCGGCAAGACCGCTACCGCAGATCAGGCGGAGGAGGTATGCCGTGAGATACGCAGCATCATCCGTGAGATATACGGAGCCCGTCCCGCAAGGAGCATAAGCATACTCTACGGCGGCAGCATGAATGCGAAAAACGCAAAAGAGCTGCTTTCGATGCCTGATATTGACGGCGGCTTAATCGGCGGCGCATCCTTAAAGCCGCAGGATTTCGCAACGATAATCGCAGCGGCGGGAGCGGAAAATGAGTAAGGTCGTACTTGTTATAATGGACGGCTTCGGCATAGCCCCCGATGGTGAGGGCAATGCGATAGCGAAGGCGAATACGCCGAGGCTCGATGCGATATTTGCCGAAAATCCAAAAACGGAGCTTTCCGCCTCCGGGCTTTCGGTAAGTCTCCCCGAGGGACAGATGGGCAACTCCGAGGTCGGACATACGAATATCGGAGCGGGCAGAGTCGTGATTCAGGATCTTCCGAGGATAAGCAATGCGATAAAAAACGGCAGCTTTTTTGAAAATACCGCCTATGTCAAGGCGATGGACGACGCAAAGGAAAGCGGCAAAGCCCTGCATATCATGGGGCTTTTGTCCGACGGCGGAGTTCACAGCCACATAGAGCATATTTTTGCGGCACTCGACATGGCAAAGCAGAGGGAACTTGAGAAAGTTTTCGTCCACTGCTTCCTTGACGGCAGAGATGTTTCGCCCACA
>CAZLSN010000055.1:0-9403 GCA_964562265.1 uncultured Oscillospiraceae bacterium | reverse complement strand
CGAGGAATACTACGAGGCCCTTGGTGTCCATGCTCTTGAGTGCGGGCATGTTCTCACCCTCGAAACGAAGCTCACCGTAGGGGTTGTCTTCGATGACGGGGATCTCGTACTTGTTGATGAGCTCCATGAACTTCTCTCTTCTCTCCATGGGCCAGGTACGGCCGGAGGGATTCTGGAAGTCGGGGATGACATAGATCATTCTGACTCTGTCGTCGGTTGCGAGAACCTTCTCGAGCTCTTCCATGATCATGCCGTTCTCGTCGGTGGGAATGGCGACGAAGTTGGGCTCACATGCCTTGAATGCATTGAGTGCGCCGAGGTAGGACGGGCTCTCGATGATGATGGTGTCACCGGGGTTGCAGAATACTCTGGAGGAGTAGTCCAGACCCTGCTGGGAACCGGAAGTGATAAGGATGTTGGCGGCGGAAGTCTTGATGCCGTTCTTTGCTTCCATGCGAGCTGCGATCTGCTCACGGAAGTGCAGGAAGCCGTCGGTACTGGTGTACTGAAGAGCGACCTTGCCCTGTTCCTTCATGACAGCCTCGGTAGCTGCGAGGATCTTGTCAACGGGGAAGAGCTCGGGAGCGGGCATACCGCCTGCGAAAGAGAGAACTTCGGGCTTGTTGGCGAGAGCCAGAAGTTCACGGACTGCAGAACCCTTGAGAAGGTTCATTCTGTCTGCAAATTTAACCATGATTTTTCCTCCTGTTTTCAGTGCATCTCCGGCAGAAAGCCACAGATGCGCATTATGGATATATTTAAGCACAATTGACGGCGTTTGTAAACAACCGAGAGCGAAAAATCGAGATGTTTTATCGAAATTAACAAAAAGTGACTGATTTTTTGTCCATTTTGACTTTTCAACTTAAGCTGAGGGCGAAGGTATGAACTGTTCCGATGTCAGTCGTCGCAGAGCAGTTATCAGAAGCGTCGGCACTTTGTAGGGCGGAGTCATGACTCCGCCGCAAAACCTGCACTGCGATAACATGCAGTATGAAAAAGACAAATCCGCACTGCGTTCTGTCTTTTCAACATTTTACAAATCCAACTGCACAGCAGGCGGAGGGGTCTGAGACTTGCTCTCTACAGTGGAATGGCAATTGATTTAGGTGCCGGCAGTCGATTATTCTTGCAAAGCATGAGACGAAGTTCGCACCCTCTCCAATGTTAAAAAGAGCAGACGGCAAAACCGTCTGCTAAACAGGGTTGTGGGATAAAGATATGAGCCTGACTCCGCGATCGGAGTCAATTGGATAAGCTGTGATCAGATGATAAGCCTTTTTTTCGCTTTTGTAAAGAGCGAAGAAAAACAAGTTTTGTCGAAGCGAAATTTTTTTGAATAGCGGCGGCGAAAATGCACAAGCTACATGCGAAACGAGGTGTTTGGCATGATGGTCATAGACCGTATCGCTCTCGCTCTGAGCATAATCGGCGGCATAAACTGGGGCAGCGTCGGATTGTTTAAGTTCGACATCGTGGCATGGATCTGCGGCGGACAGACCGCAACGGTCAGCCGTGTGATATACACCTTGGTGGGACTTGCCGCCTTGTGGTGCATATCGCTGCTGTTTAAGCATGACTGCCGCTGCGGCGACGATGCGTAAGGCAACGATGCGCAAAAAATCAGACCCGATAATTCGGGTCTGATTTCTTTTCGCTTATCCCAGCATCACAACGGCGACGAGATCCAAAACGGCGAGGACGGGGAAGAACACGGCGAAATACCAGTGCCGTGTTTTGTGGCGGAAGGAGTACATCCCCATGGTGCCGCCTATGCCGCCGCCGAGGATGGCGATGCCGAACAGCACCTTCTCCGGCACTCTGCGGTTGCCCATCTTGGCATTGAATTTGTCAACGCCCATTAGCACGAAAAGCAGTATGCTCATCGCCAGAACATATATACTCAATGCATCCATGCTCACACCTTCTTTTTCTTGTTTCTGTTCGTTTTGGGCTTTGCCTTTGCCCAGCCCTTTTTGCTCTTGGGAGGCTCCGCTTTTTTGACCTCCGGCTTTGCCTTCTCGGGACTCGGCTTTTTGCGGTTTTTCGGGGGATCGGGACGCACAAGGCACTCGGGGCCATAGCCTATGAGATCCTCACGGTCTGCGGCTTTTAATGCTTCGATAACGAGCTTGCGCTTATCCGGACGCTTCCATTGCAAAAGCGCTCTTTGCATCGCCTTTTCGTGGAAGCTTTTTGCAACATAGACCTGCTTCATCGTCATGGGGTCTATCTCGGTGTAATACATACAGGTCGATACCGTGCCGGGGGTCGGATAGAAATCCTGCACCTGCTCCGGCTGACGGCCTCTTTTGTTGAGATACTCCGCCAACGCCACCGCATCGGAGAGTGTGCTTCCCGGGTGCGATGACATGAGGTACGGCACGACATACTGCTCCTTGGAGTAGCGGTCGTTGAGCTTCCTGTACTTTTCCATAAACCGCTCATAGACCTCGATATGCGGCTTACCCATATAGTCCAGAACGCCGTCTATGCAATGCTCCGGTGCGACCTTGAGCTGCCCCGATATGTGATACTTCACAAGTTCGGAGAAGAAGTCGTCATTCTTATCCTCAAGCATATAGTCATAACGTATGCCGCTGCGGACGAATATCTTTTTAACGCCGGGGATAGCTCTGAGCTTGCGCAGCAGCGCAAGATAATCGGAGTGATCGGCATCGAGATTGGGGCAGGGAGTCGGTGCAAGGCAGCGTTTATCGGGACACATACCGTACTTTGCCTGCTTTGCGCAGGAGTGGTGACGGAAGTTTGCCGATGGGCCGCCGACATCGTTTATATAGCCCTTGAAATCGGGGTACTTCGTAAGCTCCGTTACCTCACGGATAAGGCTCTCATGGCTTCGGCTCGTGACCATTCTTCCTTGGTGGAACGCAAGGGCGCAGAAGTTGCAGCCGCCGAAGCAGCCCCTGTTGTGGATAACGGAGAATCTGACCTCCTCGATCGCCGGAACGCCTCCCATCTCCTCGTACATCGGATGATAGGTGCGGACATAGGGAAGCTCGGCAACACGGTCAAGCTCCTTGGTCTCAAGCGGCATCGCGGGGGGATTGACGATGAGGTATCGTCCGTCATGCTCCTGTATCATCGCCTTGCCTCTGACGGGATCATGCTCCTGATACTCCACCCTCGTTGCATCGGCGTAAAGCCGCTTTGAATCGCAGACATCGTGGTACGAGGGCAGGGTCACACTTTCAAAGGCGCAGACCTCGGGGGAGGCGGCAAGGTAGGCGGTGCCTCTTATATCGTACATTTGAGAAACGGGTATCTTCTTTTTGAGGCGGCTTGCGATCTCCCGCTCCGCCTCCTCAGCCATACCGTAGACCAGCATATCTGCACCGGAGTCAAAGAGTATGCTGCGGCGCACCTTATCGTCCCAGTAATCGTAATGCGCAAAGCGGCGAAGACTTGCCTCGAGTCCTCCGATGATGATCGGGACATCGCTGCCGAACGCCTCCCTTGCCCTGTTGGAATAGACTATCGTTGCCCTGTCGGGACGAAGCCCCGCCTTTTTGCCGGGCGAGTAAAAGTCCTCACTGCGGCGTTTTTTCGCAGCGGTGTAATGTGCCACCATGGAGTCGAGATTTCCCGCTCCGATGAGCACACCGAGTCTCGGTCTGCCGAAGGCGAGAAAGTCGTCGGCACTGTGCCAATCGGGCTGTGCAAGCACCGCCACACGGTAGCCGTCCGCCTCCAAGACCCTTGCGATAACGGCCGGACCGAAGCTCGGATGATCGACATAGGCATCGCCCGTAACAAGCAGGAAGTCATACCACCACCAGCCCCGCTCATGCATTTCGTCAAGTGAAACCGGCAAAAATTCAAAGTTCATAACAAAGCTCTCCGTAATACCAGCCCGAACAGCCCTTAAATTTCACAAAGCTGCCTCGGCTCGTTTTCTCCACAACGCTCACCCTGTCACCCTCATTTAGCTCAAGGGCAAAGTCGGTGCAGTCGTTACATTCCGTCTCCTCACCGTCACCGTAAAGGTATTTTGTGAGTATGTCCATCTCATAGCCCGTGCGAATGTGACGGCAGCGGGAAAACTCCTCACCCCTTTGCATCACGCGAACCTTATTGTCACCCCAGCATATGTAATACGCACTGTCGCTTTGCTTCTGCGGCGTGGTGACCGTCGCCGTCGGAAAGCAGTCATACGCCTCCCATGTGAATTCCTCACTGCCCTCAAAGGGGATGATGAGTGCGTTTAATTGTCCGTCGTCCTTTAATACGCAGCCGCCGTCTATCGAGATTATGCGGCTTTTTTCGTCGATTATCGGTGCGGCGCAGACCCTGTCCCTGCGGTAGAGCATGACGGGCCAATGACCGACGACGACCCACTTTGAAAACGCATAGCCCTTACTCATGAAATCGTCGAACTTCATGCACTCACCGGCGATCTGCTCACCTATCGGCACATCGGGCTTAATGCCGCCGTGGACGAAGGTGTAGTGCGGGGTGTCTATTATATGCGGCAAGGCTCCGAGGAAGTCAAACTCCGCCTTATATCTTTCCGCCAATATCGGCATCAGTCCGGAAAGCTCAATGTTCTCATCGGGAGGGTAGCCCGCCTCGGTCAGCATCTCCCATACAAGTCCGCCCTTGCGGAACATGAGATAGCTTTTGAGCCTGTCAAGCGGAAAGCCCTCATCCAGAATATCATGCCATTCGTCGCAGTTGCCGCACAGGGGACGGACATCATGGCTTTTACTCAGCTCCATGACATAGCGCAGCGTATCGAGGCTATACTCACCCTTTTCGAGAAAGTCGCCGCAGAGGATGAGAACATCGTCCCCGCAAAAGCCGACCTTCTCAAGCAGTGCCTTGAAATACGGAAGATTCGCATGAATATCGGAGACGGCGATGATGCGTCTCCCCTCGGTATTTAAGTATTCGATCGTCGCTTTATCGTTCCACATTATATTTTCTTCTCCATCAGGTACAGCGGTGCGATACTGCCCTGCACGACATTTATCCGCTCGAAGCCGTAATGCTCGTAAAAGCCGAGAGCGTGCTTATTCTCCGACGACACATAAAGCCGCATCGCCGTTCTGCCCTTTTGCTGGCAGAGGCATATCGCCTTGCCGAGGGGCTGGATGCCGAGTCCCTTGCCCCGCCATTTCTCACGCAGGTAAATGAGGCTTATCCAGCCGTAGCCCGATCCCCTGCCCCGACGAAGATCCATGTCCACTATGCCGATAAGCTCGCCCTTCCTGTACACTCCGAGGACGGACATTGGATCGTGCCTTATGTGAGCCTCGGCGTCACGGATATACGACTGCGGCTCAAAGCCTATGAGATTTCCGTGGGCGGCGATCCAGCTTTCGGCGTACATCTCGGCGTAAAGCTCCGGCTGTGCCTTCACATCGAAGGGCAGGTAGTAGAGATTCTCCGGATCCCTGCCGTCATTTTTCCACCAACTCTGCTTTGCGAAGGTCGAGAGCTCACCGAGGTGCGAATTGTCGTTATAATACTCGACCGTAAATTTGCCCTCGTCGTATGAAAGCAGCGCAACGGCGGTATTGTCCCCATGCGGCAGTGTGCGGATATTCTCCGACGCGACACCCAGAAGGCGGCTGAGTAAGCTCCGTATCGCCATACCGTGGCTTACGACAGCAACGGTGCCGTCGGGATTTTCCTCCGCTATATCCGTAAGCACGGAGAGCATTCGCTCCGTGCAGTCACGGAAGCTTTCGGCACCCTCTACATACCACTTGTCGGGGTCGTTGTTGAAGTAGTTCATCATCACGGGATCGAGATACTCCGCCTCGCCGAAGCTTAAACCCTCGCTTATGCCGAGGTATATCTCACGCAGTCTCGGTGTGGTGTTGAGCTTAAGCTCATGATACTTGGTTATCGCACCCGCAGTCGTCATCGTCCGGCGAAGGTCACTCGAATACAGCGCGGTCAGCGGAACATCACGAAAGCGTTCCGCAAGGGCGTCTATCTGCTTATATCCCCGCCCGGTTATGTAACTGTTCATGTGCCCCTGTATTATCCGATAGAGGTTTCCCTCCGCTTCGGCATGTCTTATGAGAAAAATCTTAGTCATAATTTGTTACCTTCGTTGACCCGCAAAAATAAATACTATATAATCTGATTATATAATGGATCACGACTAAAAACAAGGAGCTCACCTTGAAAGTTTTACATCTTATTTCCGGCGGTGATCGGGGCGGCGCAAAAACGCATGTCCTTTCACTGCTGCACGGTCTCAACAAGAGCATATGCGCAGACCTCGTTTGCTATATGGAAGGTTCGTTTGCCGATGAAGCGAGAGAGCTCGGCATCCCGATCACCGTGTTCCCCGACAGCTTTATCTCCGGACTTCGCTCTACGGAGAAGCTGCTGCGTGAGGGCAATTACGATCTTGTCCATTGCCACGGCAGCAGAGCGAACTTCGCCGGAAGCATCCTGAAGCGCAAATTCGATATTCCCTTTATAAGCACCGTTCACAGTGATTATAAGCTGGACTATCTCGGTCGTCCCCTTGCCGCCATGACCTACGGTACGGCAAATGTCACTTCGCTTCGCAAAATGGACTACCGTGTGTGCGTTTCGGATGAGACCACGCTCATGATGATAGACAGAGGCTTTGCCCCGAACGATCTGTATCAGATATATAACGGCGTTGATTTTTCTGTCGAGGGCAGACCCATGAGCCGCAAGGAGGCTCTTAAGGAGGCGGGCTGTCCCTTCTCGGAGGACGATATTATAGTCGGAATCGGCGCAAGATTCGATCCCGTTAAAAATGTCTCATCTCTTGTATACGCCTTTGCCGAGGCGTCGAAGGGAAGCGAAAGGCTGCGCCTTTTCATAGCCGGTGAAGGTCAGGAGCATGCAATGCTGACTGAGCTTTGCGATCAACTCGGCATCTCCGACAAGGTCTTTTTCGCAAACTGGCTTTCGGATATGACCGTCTACTATTCCCTCGTCGATATCAACACCATATGCTCATTGTCCGAAACCTTCCCCTACGCCGTCACCGAGGCGGCAAGAGCGAGGATACCCACGGTCGCAAGCCGTGTCGGCGGTCTGCCGAAGCTCATAATTCCGGAAGAGACCGGCCTTCTGTTCGAACCGAACGACAATGAGACCTTTGCAAAGCACCTGCTGCGTCTCGCAAACGACGATGAGCTGAGGCTAAAGCTCGGCAACGCCGTGTACGATAAGGCAAAGGCGGAGTTTTCGACGGAGAACACCTGCTCAGCTCAGCTTGAGATATACGAATCGGTGCTTCGCCGCTACCGCAGGAAGAAAAGCGGTGAGCGCAGCGGTGTCGTCGTGTGCGGTGCCTACGGTCACGGCAACGCCGGCGATGAGGCGATACTGACGGAGCTTCTGCGTCAGCTCGGCACCCTCGATGACGATGTTGAGATAACCGTCATATCCAGAAGACCGAAATCGACAAGAAGGCTGCACCGTGTCAATGCGATAGCCCGTCGGCAGATATTCACTGCGGGAAGGCTGTTTCGCCGCTCGAAGCTGTTTGTCTCCGGAGGCGGAAGCCTTATCCAGGATATAACCAGCAGCCGAAGCCTGTATTTTTATCTTCTCACCATTAAGCTTGCCAAAAAATGCGGCTGCAAGGTCCAGATGTACGGCTGCGGCATAGGCCCCCTGCACCGCTATGTGAACAGGCGGCAGTCGGCATATATAATAGATAAATATGTCGATGTCGTCACCATGCGTGACCCCCGCAGCATCAAGTCGGTCGAGGCAATAGGCGTGAAAAAGCCCAAGACCCTCCTTTCCGCCGACCCCGTTGTGTCAATAGTTCCGAGTCCGGATTCCGAGGTGATCAAGTTCATGCGGGAAAACGGTCTCGATCCCGACGGCAAATATATCTGCGTGACCCTTCGCCGCTGGGCGGGCTTAAACGACAGGATACCCGATATTGCCCGTGCGCTGAGGATGGTCAATTCCGAGTTCGGACTGACCCCCGTGTTCCTGCCCATGAACGCTGAGGAGGACACAGACCCCAACGCCGCCGTTGCGAAGTATTACAACAAACCGTGCATAACGCTGGGTGTCATCGTAAGACCGGAGCTTGCCATAGGCTTCATGTCGAGGATGCAGGTGGTCGCTTCAATGCGTCTGCACGCTCTGCTCTACGCTTCAAGCTGCGGTACTCCGATAGTCGGCATGAGCTACGATCCCAAGGTCAGCTCCTTTATCGACTACCTCGGCAGAGGTACTGCGCTTGACTTTGAGTCCTTCGATGCGGAAGATCTCGTCATGGCAATAATGAATGAGTACACCGGTCTCTCGGATAATCACGAGAACAGAATAAAAACCGCCGAAAAAACGAATATCGAGCAGGCCCGCCTGCTTTACAACGCATAATAATCAGGAGGAAGCATAAATGATCCGAACTGCGGTATTAGTCTCGGGCAACGGAGTGAGGCTCCAGTCCATCCTCGATTCGATGTATTTCAAGGAGATACCCGAATTCGAGCTGACGGCGGTCATCATGACCGAAGCCGATCCCTATGCGCTGCGCCGTGCGTCGAACGCCGGTGTTCCGGCGTATGTCGTCGAGACCACGGATTTCCCCACCAAGCTGAGCTACAGTATGGCAATCTCCAACAAGCTGCGTGATATGGACATCGACCTTGTGGTTCTCGCCGGCTACAACATGCCCCTCGGCGTCGTCGCAACTCAGTTCAAAAGCAGGATAATCGGCGTCTATCCCTCCCTGATCCCCGCCTTCACCGCCAAGGATGAGGACCCCGTCAGATCGGCTCTTGAGCGCGGCTGCAAGATAACCGGCGCAACGGCGTATTTCGCCGACCCCGACGGCGGCATCGGCTCCATCATCGCACAATATCCCGTTGCGGTAAAGCAGGACGACAATGTTGAGTCTCTCGCTCTGCGCATCCTCGAGGAGGCGGAGTGGAAGCTGCTGCCCAAGGCGATAAGCCTCTACTGCGGCGGCAAGCTTGAGATCCACGGCGAAAGAGTAATTATAAAGGAGTAATAAAAATGGAAGCTGTAATCAAAATCGAAGGCATGATGTGCAACGGCTGCTCCGAGAGAGTCCGCAAGGCCCTCGAAGCACTGCCCGAGGTCGAGAAGGCGGTCGTCTCCCATGAGGCGGGCAACGCCGTCGTCACCGCAAAGGACGGCGCCGACCTTGCCGTTTTAAAAACCGCAGTCTTAAATCAGGGCTTCGATGTCATCGATTGAGTCCTTAACGAACGGAGAAATTCGGATTATAATTACTGCAATTAGCAGTATCAAGCCTACAACCAAGTCCAGTAGAGCGCCAAAAAGGATGGTCGCAACATCCGGTGCTCTATTGGATTTTTTCCGCAGCAAAAAAGACAGCCAAAAGGCTGTCTTGTTTTTTGGTGCTCCAGCGGAGATTCGAACTCCGGCTTTT
>CAZLSN010000054.1:0-9533 GCA_964562265.1 uncultured Oscillospiraceae bacterium | reverse complement strand
GGCGTCGGTGCAGATGATGACCTTGTTCCAGCGAAGGTTGTTTATATCGAAGGCATTTAAGTCCTTTACGCCCTTTGCCTGAACCTCGACTCCGCAGCCGAGGACACGGAGAAGGTCTGTGATTATATCGCTTTTGAATATCCTCGCATAATCGGCTTTGAGGCAGTTTAATATCTTGCCTCTAACCGGCATAATGCCCTGAAAGTCCGCATCCCTCGAAAGCTTACAGGCACCGAGTGCGGAATCGCCCTCGACGATGTATATCTCACGCTCTCTGGGATCGCGGCTGCGGCAGTCAACAAACTTCTGAACTCTGTTTGCAATGTCGATACTGCCGGAGAGTTTCTTCTTCATGCCCTGTCTTGCCTTTTCCGCCGCCTCACGGCTGCGCATGTTGACAAGCACCTGTTCGGCGATACGGTCGGCTTCGGGCTTATTTTCTATGAAATAGACCTCAAGGCGTTCCTTGAAGAAGTCTGTCATCGCCTCTTGGATGAAGCGGTTTGTTATCGACTTCTTTGTTTGATTTTCATACGAGGTCTGGGTCGAAAAGCAATTGGTAACAAGAACGAGACAGTCGGAAACATCCTGATAGCTGATCTTGCTTTCGTTCTTCTGATACTTGCCTATCTTTTTAATGTAAGCGTCTATCGCATAGACGAAGGCATTCCTCGCTGCCTTTTCGGGGGCGCCGCCATGCTCCAGCCACGATGAGTTATGATAGTACTCGGTGACGCTGACCTTATTGGAAAAGCAGAATGCGGCGGAGAGCTTGACCTTGTATTCCGGCTTATCGGCCCTGTCCCTGCCCTTTCTCTCCGCACTGATAAAATACGGCGTTGTGAGAGGCGTTTCATGCGCTATCTCGGCAACATAGTCCAAAATGCCGTTTTCATACACATAGTCGGTTACATCGAATTTGCTGCCGTTTTGGTTCCTGAATCTGAATGTGACACCCGCATTCACGACCGCCTGCCTGTGCAGCACATCACGGAAATACTCCTCCGGAATGTCAATATCGGTAAAAACATCGAGATCGGGTCTCCATTTTATCGTGGTACCGGTCTTTTTCCTGTCTGCGGGAGATTTTTTAAGCTCCTCACCCTTTTTGCCTACAGGCTTACCCTTTTTGAATTTAAGGTCGAACCTCGTATCATCACGCCAAACCGTGACATCCATGTACTCCGAGGCGTACTGGGTGGCGCATGAGCCGAGTCCGTTTAAGCCGAGGGAATATTCGTAGTTTTCGCCGTCGTTATTCTTATACTTTCCGCCTGCATACAGCTCACAGAATATAAGCTCCCAATTGTAACGCTTTTCGTTAGTGTTCCAGTCAAGGGGGCAGCCTCTGCCGAAGTCCTCGACCTCGATAGACTTGTCCTCATAACGGGTGAGGGTTATGAGCTTGCCATAGCCCTCACGGGCTTCGTCGATGGCGTTTGAAAGTATCTCGAAAACGGAGTGCTGGCAGCCGTCAAGACCGTCGGAGCCGAATATGACCCCGGGGCGTTTTCTGACTCTGTCCGCTCCCTTGAGGGATGATATACTGTCATTACCGTATTCCGCTGTTATCTGCTTTGTCATGGCAAGCTTCCTTTTCAATATCTTGTGGCAAATCTTCGGAAATTATCCGTTACTTTCGGATTATATAGTATATTACACAATTGCGGAAAAAGCAAGTTACAAGTCCGTAACAGTAAAAACGGGGCAGAAATTCTGCCCCTAATGCGGAAAGCTTTATCGGCGCAGGGTTTCTTCCCTGCGGCATTGCACCTATATTTCTCTTGCCGACTCTTCCGCTGTCCTTATTATATCTCAGAGGCATGGACATACTCATGGCAAATCGTCCCTGTCGGTTTAATTCGATAGGCTTTTGAATATAATAGCCATGTACCGGAGGTGATAAAATGGCACTAAGCAGAAAAGAGGAAAAGGCAAAAAAAGCTGAGATGAAGCGAAGGATGGATGAGCTTGAGGTTATAAGATCGAGACTCCACTGTGCATACTCGGCTTTCGACAATGTGACCGATCCGACCATAACGGATGCTTGCATTTTCGAGATCAGTGCGCTAAAGTCGAGATATAACCATGCACTTAAAAGTCTCAGAGAATCAGACTGAGTCTCTCGCTTCAAGCTGCACCGATTTCTCGGTGTTTAAACCGCTTTTGAAGATTGAGACCGTTGCGTTTTCAAATTGCAGTCTCGGCTCAGTATCACAGGTTTTGGATCATAGCTCACTTTCAAGCGTGACCCTTGTAGACTGCGATCTTCAAGGCAGCTTCTTTAAGTCCTTTGACCGTGAGCGCGGCATTGAGCATTTGAACATCTCCGGAAGTAAGCTTGACTCTTTGAGTGGTATCGAAGATTTCAGTTCACTGGGTATTTTGGCGATAAACGGCTGCACCGGTGTTTCTGATTGATCGTCCATTTCGAGTCTCCACGCACTCAAAACGCTCTACATTGACAGCACACAAAAAGACGCAGTCGGTGATATTTCCGTGGAAATAATCATCATCCCGCAAAAATAAAAGCAGTGAGCCTTCGCTCACTGCTTTTTTAAGCTTTCGGAGACTTCGTCAAAGCCGACGCTGTGGGATGCCTTAACCAAAACGGTGTCGCCGTCTTTTATAAGCATCGGCAAGGCCTCTATAAGCTGCGTTTTTGTATTGAAGTACACGGCTTTATCTCCGGCACCGTCGGCGGTATATCGTGACATTTCACCGCTTGTAATGACAAGATCAATGCCCTTTTCAGCGGCGTATTCACCGATCATACGGTGAAGCTCCGCCTTCCTTTCGCCCATCTCCAGCATATCGCCGAGGATGCAGACCTTTCTGCCCTGCGCCTTTGTAAGCGAATCGATGCCGCATTTTACGGAATCGGGATTGGCGTTATAGCAGTCGTCTATGAGCCGTATCTTTCCGGTATCGCAGACATTTGCTCTGCGGCCTACGGTCTTATATTTTAATACACCCTGCCTTATCTGCTCATCCGAAAGCCCGAAGGCAAAGCCGACAGCCGCACCCTCAAGGGCAGCATACACCATGTGCTTTCCGTATGCGGGAACGGTTAGATCGATTCTGCGGTCTTTATATATAACGGTGCATTCGGTCTCATTCGGGTCATCGGAAACAATGTTCACGGCTCTGACATCGGCGTTTTCGCCCAAGCCGTAGAGTATGCGGTTTTGGCGGCAGTTAAATGTGCGGAGCTTGTCGTCGTCGGCATTTAAAAACACAGTTCCGTCTTCGGGGATAAACCCCAACATCTCCGCCTTTGCCTGCAAAACACCGTCTCTGTCACGGAGCTTTTCAAGATGAGCGTGGCCTATCACGGTGTAAACCGCGGCGGTGGGTCTTACCATTTCGGCAAGTCTGCTCATTTCGCCGAAGTCAGATATTCCCATTTCGACCACTGCAGCCTCATGCTCCGGCTCAATGCGAAACAGGGTGAGCGGCACTCCGAGTTCGTTGTTGAGATTCTTCTCGGTCTTCAAAACACTGTATTTTTCGCTCAAAACTGAGGCTATCATTTCCTTTGCCGTCGTTTTTCCGACGCTGCCGGCTATGCCGATAATGGGGATGCTCAAGCTGCTTCGATAGAATGCTGCAAGCTTTTTCATCGCCTCTGCCGCATCGGGAACGAGGATTACGGGGGCATTTACGCCCTCCGGCAGCCTCTCCGCAAGGCAGCAGACCGCACCGAGGTCAAAGGCTTTGGCAATATAATCGTGGCCATCGGTATGCTCGCCCTTTAATGCGACGAACATTGAGCCATGCTCTGCCTTTCTGCTGTCTATGCATACGGAGCGGATCTCCGCATCGGACGAAACATTCAGTTTTCCGCCGCAGATCTTTGCTGCGGCATTTACGCTGATACCCTTCATTTTTCGTATTTCTCCATTGATAGCTTGATTATCTTATCGCACAGCTCACCGAGATCCATGTCAAGCTGCTCCGCCATTTTCGGAATGAGGCTCACACTCGTCATACCGGGAAGTGTGTTGGCTTCAAGGCAGTACAGCTCGTTTTCTTCTTCATCCAATATGAAGTCAACACGACAGTAGACCTCACAGGAAAGGACATCGCAGACCTTTTCCGCAAGAGCAGCGAGTCTCTGCGAAAGATCATCCGGTATAGGTGCGGGACATAGCTCCTTTGTTCGGTTCGGCTGATACTTGTTTTTATAGTCATACCATCCGTCATGGACGATAAGCTCGATATTTGGCATCGCCTTTCTGTCCATAACGCCGACGGTAAGCTCCCTGCCTTTAATATACTTTTCGCAAAGCACCCTGTCCTCGATCGCAAATGCGGCTTTTAAAGCTTCGGAATATTCCTTATCGCTTTCGACTATCGATGTCGCGACCGATGAGCCACCGCAGCATGGTTTGATAACGCAGGGATACCACGGTGCTTTGAGCGGTTTTTCGCCCTTTTTGAGCAGGACTGACGGCGGTGTCGGAATGCCGTTTGCTTCAAAAAGCGTCTTGGAGAGCTTTTTATCCATCGCTATGCAGCTTCCGCGAAATCCGGTGCCTGTGAATTTAATTCCGTTTAGATCGAGCATTGCCTGGATCTTGCCGTCCTCACCGTCTGCACCATGCAGCGAGAGAAAGACTATATCCGCCATTGCGCAGATCTCTGTCACATTGCTGCCTATTCTCGGTCCCGATATGCTTTTGGGCTCGGGTACCGTTTCCGGAACGGAGAAGCCGGTTTCGCTCCCGAGGCCGGAAAACAGCTCATCTGGTGACTTTATGTCCCCTTCATAGCCTTTGTACATATCCATAAGGAGGACTTTGTGTCCCCTTTCTCTGAGGGCTTTCGCAATACAGCAGCCACCGCTTATCGAGACATCCCTTTCGCTCGACAAGCCGCCGCATAAAACGACGATCCTCATATACACCTCCGAGAACACGCTAAAAGTATAGCACAGCACAGCGGCATAAGCAAATATTTATTAAAAAAGTAGTGCATAAAGCCAAAGACTATGTTATAATATTTTTTATTGAAAATCAGATGAAGGTAGTTGAACATATGAATTACATTGTGGTGGACTTGGAATGGAATCAGGCTATGAGCTCCAAATCCTCCGTTTTTAACAAGCTTCCCATTAAGCTTCGCGGTGAGATCATCGAGATCGGTGCGGTGAAGCTTGACGAGAACATGCAGCCCGCAGAGGAATTTACGATCGATGTTAAGCCGATATACTTCCGCAGGATGCATTACAAGGTCAAAAAGCTCACCGGCTTTGACAAGGAACGCCTTGCTCACGGTCACGGCTTCAAGGATGCCTTTGAGAGCTTTCGCACCTGGTGCGGCGAAGACCCCGTTTTTATTACATGGGGCTGTGACGACCGCGGTATAATGGAGCAGAATATAATAATCCACGATCTCGATTGGGATTGGATACAGGGTTGGATAAATCTTCAGCTCATATATAATATGCAGACCGACGGCGATAAGAACCAGAAATCCCTTGCCACGGCAATGGAGCATTTCGGTATTGAGCAGACCCGTGTTGCACACGATGCCTTGGGCGATGCCTATAACACTGCGCTTGTGTGCACAAAGCTTGATATGCCCAAAGGTCTTGCAGGCTACGATGAGGTGTCGAGAAGCCTCTTTAACCCGGGGAAAAGCGGCGACGGCGAAGCCTCCGATGCCCCCGTTCCCATCGAGCATCTTGTATTCCCCGGCTATCTCAGCAAGGCTGACGCCTTTGCCGATACGGAGCTTTCGTGCATATCCTGTCCCAAATGCGGCACTGTGACCGAAAGTCAGCGTTGGATAAATCAGGGCGATCAGCGGTACATGAACATATTTAATTGCCCCGATTGCGGAAGCTTCCTGGTGAGATTAAAATTCCGCAAGCATGAGGACGGGCTATGGGCTGTGAACAGACTTGTTTATGAGGCCGACGATGAGATGCTGGAGTTCTATCGCAGCAAGGCGGCACTGTCCAGAAGGCGTGGGCGCAGTCATTCCGTCAAGAAAAACCGCCCCGCAAATAAGCAATAAATAAAAATCAGCAGTGAATTATCACTGCTGATTTTTATTTGTGAAATATGCTCTTGAAGTCTCGGCATCTGCTTTTATCTGAGCCGAGAGTTCATCCTGAGACGAAAATTTGCGTTCGGGACGAATAAAGTGGTAAAACTCCACTCTGGCATGTCGATTGTATAGATTGCCTCCGAAATCCAGGATAAATGTCTCAACGCTGACGCTGTTTGCGTCACTGACGGTCGGTCTCACACCGACATTCGTTACCGAGATATGCTCACTGCCGTCTTCGAGGAAAACCTTCGTTGCGTAGACGCCGAACCTCGGTGCCAAAACGCCCTCAGGCAGCTTCATATTTATTGTCGGCGTACCCATTTTGGTGCCGAGATGGTAGCCGGAACGGACGGTATCGCTGAGAATGTGGGGGTGCCCCAAGTAGCGGTTTGCCTCCTCGATCTCACCGTTTTCTATGAGGCTTCGTATATGGGTCGAGCTGACGGTCAGGGAATCGAGCTTTACGGCATCGATAATGTCACAGCCCAAACCGTTTTCCATGCAATACTCATAAAGTCTCTTTGCCGTTCCGAGTCCCTTATGACCGAAGCAGAAGTCATGACCCACGACTATATGGCAAATGTTCAGGCTGCTTACAAGTTCCTCTATAAACACCCGCCAGTCCATCTTCATAACTTTTTCGTTAAAATGGATAAAAACCACATTTTTAATATCGAAAATGCGGTTGATAATGTTTTCCCTATCACTTGCGGAATTTATGAGTGACACCGGCTTTTTGAAAACAAGATTGTCGGGGTGAACATCGAAGGTCAAAACGGCAGCTTCGGCACCGCACTGTGCCGCTCTCTCCTTTGTCTTTTCAAGCAATGCTGCGTGGCCGATATGCACTCCGTCAAAAAAACCCAATGCAATTACAATTTTCTTATCCATCTCAAACCTCGAAAAAGCTCTTTATCGTTTTAAGCTCGCCGCAAAAAAGTTCCGATATTGCGAGAAATTCGCCGTTTTCGGCGTAAACTCTGTATTTTCCGTCACTTCCGCTGTATTTAAGTATGCCGCCGCATTTTAGTTTTTCGGCGGCTTTCACGCTAACAGAAAGTCTCGGAAGCTCCGAAAACAGGGTATCGACAGGCAGGATACAGTCCTGCGGTGACTGCGCTATATCATCGATGTTGTGAGCATCGGCAACAGAAAACGCACCTGCTTCAATGCGTCTGAGTGAGCTGAGGCAGGCAAGGCAGCCGAGGCTTTCGCCGATGTCGTTGCAGAGGGTGCGAATATATGTTCCCTTTGAGCAGGAGACATCGATGATAAAATCGTCTCCCTCACGCCCGAGAAGCTCAATGCGGGATATGTTTATCCCTCTCGGCTCACGCTCAACGCTCTCTCCCCTTCTTGCAAGTTCATAGAGCTTTTTGCCTCCGATCTTCACGGCGGAATACATCGGAGGAAGCTGCATAATGTCGCCCTCAAAGCTTGGCAGAACATTGAGAAGCTCCGCCTCCGTGGGGATGATTCCCGTTTCGCTTATTAGCGATCCCGTTATATCCTGAGTGTCGGTCGCAAAACCGGTACGCATTCCGGCGATATAGCGTTTGCGGTCGTTTTCCGCAAACTGAACCGCCCTTGTCGCCCTGCCGACAAAGACAGTTAAAAGTCCCGTCGCCATCGGGTCAAGAGTGCCGGAATGACCTATCCTGCGCTCCTTGAGGATCCCTCGAAGCTTTGCTACGACATCGTGGCTTGTCCAATCCTTTGGCTTATCTACAAGTATTATTCCGCTGTATCCCATGCGTCAAGTACTGCCTTAATCATGATTTCTTTTGTCTCCTCGGGTGACTTATTCACGGTGCAGCCCGATGCCATCTTATGACCTCCGCCACCGAATTTGGCACATACCGCAGAGCAGTCGAAGCTGGGCTGAGATCTGAGAGAGACCTTGCACTGATTTTCTTCAAGCTGCCTTACGATTATGCTTACAACGCAGCCCTCTACCCTGCCGGGTATGCCCGCAATATCGTCGCAATCGTCCTCCGTTGCCTGTGCCTTATCGATCATGTCAAGCGTTATTACCGCGGCAACCACTTTGCCGTCCTTGGCAAAGCCGAGGCTTGAGCAGATGAGCCCCTCAAGCACCATTCTCGCTTTTGTTACCTGACGGAAAAGCTCAAAGTTGAGCCTTTGAATATCGGCACCGGCCGTGGCAAGCTCACTTGCCGCAAGCAGCGTCTCACTCGTGGTATTTGCGTATCTGAAGCAGCCGCAATCCGTTGATACCGCAATGTAAAGCAGGTCGGCTTCATGCGGGGTAACGCTGCCGGAAAGCTCTTTTATAAGCTCAAAAATCACCTCACCACAGGATGCCTTATGTGCGCAAAGCAGCAGCTCATCGGCATAGTGGGCGTTGGTCGGGTGGTGGTCGATACAAAGCTCGATCTTCTCCGAAAAGCCTTCCGCAAGCATGGTAACATCCGCTACATCGACCGCAACGATATAGTCGTGTGCAAAATCCGAGGGGGCAAAATACTCCTCGACATATTTTAGGTAACGCTTTGTGACGCCGTTATTCTTATAAAGATACGCAGTTTTGCCAATGCGTCGCAGCGCAGAGCAAAGTGCCGCGGCACTGCCGAGGGTATCACCGTCGGGGCGTTTGTGGGTGACGATAAGAATATTGTCTTTCGATCTCAGGAGATCTGCGCATTCAATCAAGTTTATCATCGTCTTCATCCCTTTTGATGTCCAGTCCACTGATTATCTCGTTTATATGTGCGCCGTATTCAATGCTGTGGTCAAGCTCGAAAATGAGTTCCGGTGTATTGCGAAGCTTCAGCGAATTGCCGAGTTCACGCCTCAGCCATCCGGATGCGGACTTTATGCCCTTCTTGAAGCCTTTTTCATCGCTCAGTCCCATGACCGAGAGCCACACCTTTGAGTATTTGAGGTCGCCGGTGGTCTCTACTCTTGTTACGCTTATCATGCCCTGCTTAACTCTGGGGTCTTTTATTTCACGAAGAAGCTTGCTTAAAACAAGCTGAATATCATCATTCGTTCTTGCTAATTTATTAGACGGCATTTTTATACCTCCTATGCTTTTGAAGCGGTCATCGATAATGACCGCTTCGATACTTTTTAAAGCTTTATCTGCTCCATTACGAAGCACTCGATAACATCGCCGACCTTGATGTCGTTGAATTTTTCGATCTGCATACCGCATTCGTAGCCGTTTGCGACTTCCTTGACATCGTCCTTGAAGCGGCGCAGGGATGCAAGGTCTCCCTCGTGGATAACGATATTGTCACGCAGGATACGAACCTGACAGCCTCTCTGGATCTTGCCGTCGGTGACATAGCAGCCGGTGACGGTACCAACCTTGGAGACCTTATAGGTCTCACGAACCTCGGCGTGGCCGATGATCGCTTCCTTGAACTTGGGCGAAAGCATACCCTTCATAGCAGCTTCGATCTCGTTTATGCAGTCATAAATGACTCTGTACATACGCATATCGACAT
>CAZLSN010000053.1:0-10054 GCA_964562265.1 uncultured Oscillospiraceae bacterium | reverse complement strand
GTGCTCCGAAATCCGAGTAGAGGAAGTTTGCGAACCAGTTGTTTTCGATGACCCACGCTATCTGCGCCGAAAAGCCTATCACCAGCAGCAGGGTCCAGTTTTTTGCGCCTATACCCTTCTTTTCAGTCTCCATTTTTTCCTCCGTGATCCTTTATAAATCCGCCGACGAGGGCGGTGTATTTTTCGGTCTCTCTCATGTAATTTGCGGCATGACCCGTACCCTTGCTTATGAGCAGATACTTTTCGCTTTTGCAGGAATCGAAAATGCTGTGTGCCATGTCGATGGGAACATATTGGTCGCTGTCGCCGCAGATATACACAAAAGGCAGCTCGGTTTTCGCAAGGGACTTTCGTGAATCGTGTGACGAAAAATCATAGCCCGCAAGCAGCCTGTTCCAGCACTCGAAGATGTTTATAAACGGAAACGCCGGAAGATGCACGAGCTTCCACACGAGATTACGAAACACCTCGCCGGCGGAGGAATAGCCGCAGTCGGCTATGATACCGCACACGTCATCCTTTGTCAGTCTGTCGCTTGCCTGCATGATCGAGGCGGCACCCATGCTCACACCGTGCAAAAACAGATCGTTTTCGGGGAAAAGCTCCCTTGACTTTTTGACCCACAGCAAAACATCGTCACTGTCGAGTGCGCCGAAGCCTATGTACTTGCCCTCGCTTTCGCCGTGAGCCCTCATGTGAGGGAAGATAAGCGTAACACCCATACTGCGGTACATTTCGCTTATGGCGCAGAAGTCGAATATCGGAGCCGACCTGTAGCCGTGGAAGCAGATCACCGTTGTTTTGACATTGGGATCGCCGCGGTGCAGCTTGGCAACGAGCTTCAGGCCGTCGTTTGAGCGGATGAAAATATCCTCTGTTTCCATTTCCTTAAACGCCTTGTGCTTGGGGATGTTATACGCCCAAAGCTCCTCGCCGGTGGGCGCAAGCATGGGCGATACAACACCCTTGCCGCCGTTGCCCGGAGCCTTCAATGTCGCTCCCCGGCGAATGATGGCGTACTCGAATATAAGCCCCGATAAAAGAAGCAGCAGCAAAAGCACGGCAATGATTATAAGAGCAATTTCCAAAGGATCACCTTCTTGAGATATATGTTGACAGTTGACAGCGGGCAGTGATTGGAAATTAGAAATCGTTCCGCCAATGCCCATCGTCGCAGGGCAGTTATTAAAATGCTTTTCACCATATCTTGGCTCTCCCAAAGGGAGAAGCAAGGGGACGGTGCGGCTTTGCAACATCACTATTACACCATCATTATATAGCAAGCCCAAACCGCTTTCAAGAACAATTAAGGAAAATCAAAACACCCATCTTGAACACATTGCCGCAATCGGCTATAATACAGGGCATGGATACTAAGAAGATAACTCTTGCCGTCCTCGCTCATGTGGACGCAGGCAAAACCACACTCTCCGAGGCGATGCTCTACACCGCAGGCAGCATCCGCTCCCTCGGCAGAGTGGATCATAAAAGCAGCTTTCTGGACACCGGCGACATTGAGCGTGACCGTGGCATTACCGTTTTTTCAAAGACCGCTCCCCTCGTCTTCGGTGATCTCGAGCTGTGTCTTTTGGACACTCCGGGGCATGTCGATTTTTCTCCGGAGGCGGAGCGTTGCCTTGCGATAGCCGATTACGCCGTCATCGTCATCTCCGCATCCGACGGTGTTCAGGCTCACACAGAGACCCTGTGGCGGCTCTTGGAGTCAAGGAGCATCCCCTGCTTCTTCTTCGTGACAAAGACAGACCTCCCCACCGCCTCACCCGAGGGCGTTATGGCCGATCTCAAAAAGCTTTGCGGTGACGGCTGCATCGACTTCACCCATGCTCCCGATCTCGAGGAGGTCGCCATGTGCGACGAGGCACTGCTCGACCGTTACATGGACAGCGGCAGCGTTTCGGATGAGGACATTGCGGCACTGATCGCATCCCGAAAGCTCTTCCCCGCCGTCTTCGGTTCGGGGCTCAAGCTTATTGCCATCGATCGCTTCCTTGAGCTTTTGGAGCGGTATACGATCGCTCCGCAATACGGAGACAAATTCGGCGCGAGGGTCTGCAAAATACTGCGTGACCCGAAGGGCAATCGCCTGACGCTTCTAAAGCTCACGGGCGGAGAACTTAGCTGCCGCGGCATTATCGATTACACCGCCGCCGACGGTACGGCGATAAGCGAAAAGATAAGCGAGATACGCATATACTCCGGTGCGAAATTCGACGCCGTGGAATCGGTCGAAGCCGGCACCGTCTGTGCCGTGAGAGGGCTCTCACAAAGCTACGGCGGTCAGGGTCTCGGCTTTGAGGGGGATGCACCGCTGCCCTCGCTCACTCCGGTGATGGAATACTCCGTCACGCTGCCAAACGGCTGCGATCCCGTCGATGCGCTTTCAAAGCTCAGGATCCTTGAGGATGAGGAGCCGTCGCTGCATCTCGTGTGGAGACCCGCGACAAAGAGGATAGGCATACGGCTCATGGGTAAGGTGCAGACCGAGGTCATAACGCAGACCGCAGCGGAAAGATTCGGACTCGATATTGCCCTTGACAAAGGCGGCGTCATGTACCGTGAGACGATAAAAAACAGCGTCGAGGGCATCGGTCACTTTGAGCCGCTGCGCCACTACGCCGAGGTGCATCTTGAGTTAAAGCCCCTTGAAAGCGGCAGCGGTCTGGTATTTTGCGACGACTCTCCCGAGGACATGCTCGACCCCGTTTACCGTCGGCTTATCCTTGCGCTGCTCCGTGAAAAGGAGCATGTCGGCGTTTTGACCGGCTCACCCATAACCGATATGCGCATAAGCCTCATTGCCGGAAAGTCGCATATAAAGCACACCGAGGGCGGCGACTTCCGTGAGGCGGCATACCGTGCTTTGCGTCAGGGACTTATGAAGGCGCAGTCGGAGCTTTTGGAACCGTGGTATGAGTTCCGTCTTGTCGTTCCGAGTGAATGCATAGGCAGGGCGATAAACGATCTGAGATCGATGAGCGCAAGCTTCGACACCGAGGCACTAAGCGGCGGCGAGAGCGTTTTGACCGGCAAGGCACCGGTCACGGAGCTTTCCGATTATGCGGCAACGCTTGCGTCCTACACCTCGGGCAGAGGCAGGCTGGAGCTAAGACTCTCCGGCTACCTCCCCTGCCACAACGCCGCTTCGGTCATAGAGGCCTTTGCCTACGATCCGAGGGCGGATCTTGAGAATACGCCCGACTCCGTGTTCTGCTCTCACGGTGCCGGAAGAACGATACCGTGGGACGAGGTCGACGCTCTTGCGCATATAGATACCGGCTACGGCAAAGTCAAAGACGCACCCTCAGCTCCGAGCTTTCGCAGCTTTTCGATAGACGACAAGGAACTTGAGGCGATTCTCGAGCGCGAGTTCGGCCCTATCCGCCGCAGGGAATACGGCATCGCCAAGGTCACCGAGGCGGAGGATGTCACTCCGTATGCCAAAGCTGCGGAGAAGCTTCTCATAATCGACGGCTACAATCTCATCTTCGGCTGGGATGAGCTGCACACCCTTGCGGATACCGATCTCGGACTTGCAAGGGAGAGACTTTGCGACCGTCTGCGCAGCTACGCCGCCTTCCGTGACTGTGAGCCGATAGTCGTATTCGACGGCTACAGGGTCAGCGGCAACGAGGGCGAAAAGGAAAGCTCGGACGGTCTCAGGGTGGTCTACACCAAGGAAAACGAGACCGCCGACATGTACATCGAAAAGCTGGCAAACGACATAGGCAAAAACCTTTCGGTCAGGGTCGTGACGAACGATTCGCTCATAAGGCTTTCGGCACTGCGATCGGGCGTTCTGCGTATGTCGGTGACCGAATTTGTCAATGAGCTTCTCTTTTTCGAGGAGCGGATGAGGAAGTTTAAGAATGGAAAGTGAAGAGCTTGAGCTTTTGAAAAGAGCCGATGAGCTGGCACTGCGCTGTGAAAGAAGCGGCAGCATCACCCACACCGCCTTTTTGAGTCCGGCAGAGCAATATCTCATAAACCGTCGCTCCTACGGTGACGCAAGGCTTTGCTTCTTCGGCGGAGTGGTGGGCTGTGAACGCCGTATAGGCTTCTTTCTCCCCGATTATCTCAACGAAGCGGATGCCGACTTCGGCGAATATATCGCCGCCGCAAAAATAAAAGCGGGCTTCGGTGAGCCGGGTCATCGTGATTACCTCGGTGCCCTGCTGGGGCTTGGGATAAAGCGTGAGTGGATCGGTGACATACATGTTGAAAAGGACACGGCAACGGTGTTTTTCCTTCCCTCGGTGAAGCGGCATATAACGGACAGTCTTCAGAGCGTGGGACGCTTCGGCGTCAAGGTGACGGAGCTTCCGCTTTGCGATATTCCGCCGCATGTCACCGCAACGAAAAGCGTCTGCTTTTCGGTCAAAAGCATGAGACTCGACGCAGTGTGTGCAGGGCTTTTCAATCTCTCCCGCAGCAGCGTATCGGGCTACATCGCACAGGGCGAGGTGAGCTTAAACTATAAGCAGTGTTTAAAGTGCGACGCCGCCGTTCGCGAGGGCGATGTCATATCCCTCCGCGGCAAGGGAAAGGGCATCATCGGGGCCCCCGGCGGCAAAAGCCGCAAAGATCGCCTGTTTTTAAACGCCGAGATATATATTTGATGAATAATTCGCCCAGCACAAATTCATGCGTCGCTGCCGAAAGACTTTCGGCTTGAAAGAATTTAACGAAATTTTAACGCACCGCCTGCCTTAGGCGGTGCGTTTTTTGATCGTTCTTGCAGCTATGCCGCAATCCGGCGGCGCTCTTTTGCAGGAAATCTTCCCCGCATCCTGCATTTTTGCAAGTTGCCTTGCATTATCGAAGCCTGAAACTTGCAGATACCAACGGCGAAACCGTTAAAAATCAGACAAAAATGAATAATGCAGTCTGCGATTTTTCAAAATGCATTTTCCCGCAAAAGAATGCCGTACAAAAGCTGCAAATCGCATTTTGTTGTGCATATTGAACAAATGCACAAAGTCGGTTTTGTAAATAATGCTTGCATTTTCACAGGAAAGGGCTATATTAAAATCATCAGGGCAAAGTCCCGAAATTGAAAGGAGAGCCTAAAATGTTAGCAACTATCGGTGTTCTCGGCACGCTTTATTTTTGCGGCATGGTCGCAATGACCGTTAAGGGACTCAACGCCTGAGAATATGACAAAAACAACAGACAATGCCTCTCAAAGCATTGTCTGTTTTTTCTTGCGCTTCGACGAATGGACATTCTGCCGCATTTCGTCGCTATTGATGTTTTCGGCGGATTATGGTATTGTATCTGTGTATTTTTATCGGAGCGTGATAACCGTGAGAATGAGAAAAAGACCGAACCTTGCGCCGAGAATGGAACGCTGCGCACAGGTGCTTATAAGCCGGCCGGAAAGCCTTCGAGCCCACTGGCGGGAGACTTTTTTGCAGCGCAGTGCGCTGTGGCTTGAGATCGGCTGCGGCAAAGGCAGCTTCACCGCCGCACTTGCAAAGCAGAATCCCGACGCCATGCTGCTTGCCGTCGAGAAGGTCCCCGACGCCATGATAAAGGGCATGGAGCTTGTCTGCGAAAGCGGGATCGAGAATGTCCGCTTTATGGAGATCGACGCACTTTCCCTGCGTGATATTTTTGCGCCCTGCGAGATCGAGCGCATATACATAAACTTCTGCGACCCGTGGCCTAAGAGCCGTGACGCAAAGCACCGCCTCACCGCCCCCGCATTTTTGCGCAGCTATGCCGATATTCTGCCCATCGGCGGCGAGATCCGCTTCAAGACGGACAATCTGCCGCTGTTTGAGTGGTCGGTGCAATGCATGACGGACGAGGGCTGGGAGCTTCACGATGTCACAAACGATCTGCACAAAGACGGCATTGCGGACATTATGACCGACTACGAGACGAAATTCCACGCACTCGGCATACCCATAAACCGCCTTGTCGCAAGAAAGACCGAAAACACCAAATGCGGTGCCGACGGCATCCCTCCGAGGCTTCGGGATGCGGCACTGTCCGATGCCAGAGGAGCAAGGTTATGAGATTTATAAGCTGGAATGTAAACGGACTCAGAGCCGTTCAGAAAAAGGGCTTTGAGGATATATTCTACGCCCTCGACGCAGACTTCTTCTGCGTTCAGGAGACTAAGCTTCAGGAGGGGCAGATCGATCTTCTGCTCGACGGCTATGAGGATTATTGGTGCTATGCCGAGAAGAAGGGCTACTCCGGCACCGCCGTCTTCACAAAGCACACCCCCATATCCGTAAGCCGCAACCTCGGCATAGCCGAACACGACACCGAGGGCAGGATGCTGACCTTGGAGTACGAGGATTTTTACCTTGTCTGCGTCTACACCCCCAATGCGCAGGACGGTCTGCGCCGCATCGAGTACAGGATGCAGTGGGAGGATGCTTTCAGGGAGAGGCTGTGTGAGCTCGATAAAATTAAGCCTGTCATCGTCTGCGGCGATATGAATGTCGCACATGAGGAAATAGACCTCAAAAATCCCGACACAAATCACGGCAATCCCGGCTTTTCCGATGAGGAGCGAGGCAAATTCACGGAGCTTCTCGGCTCCGGCTTTACGGATACCTTCCGCAGCCTTTACCCCGACAAGACCGACGCTTATTCGTGGTGGAGCTATCGCACGGCGGCAAGGCAGAGGAATGTCGGTTGGCGCATCGACTACTTTCTTGTGTCCGACAGATTGCGTGACAACATAAAGGACGCATACATCCTGCCCGAGATCATGGGCTCGGATCACTGCCCCGTGGGATTGGACATGCTATGGTGAAGATCGGAAACATAGAGCTTAAAGGGCGTGTTGCTCTGGCACCGATGGCGGGAGTCAGTGACTTTGCCTTTCGCCTTATATGCGCCGAAATGGGTGCCGCAATGGTGACGACCGAGATGATAAGCGCAAGGGCCCTCTGCTACCATGACGAGAAGACAAAGTCCCTGCTTTATAATCCGCCCATGCCCTGCCCGCTGTCCGTGCAGCTTTTCGGTCATGAGCCGGAGATAATGGCGGAGGCGGCTCCCATGGCACTCGAGGGCAGCGGTGCGGACATTGTTGATATTAACATGGGCTGTCCCGTGGGGAAGATAGTCAAAAGCGGCGACGGCTCTGCGCTCATGCGTTCGCCCGATCTTGCGTTTAAGATCATCGAAAGCGTCGTGAAGGCGGTCGATGTTCCTGTGACGGTAAAGTTCCGCAAGGGCTTCGACGGCGGCAGCGTAAACGCCGTTGAATTTGCCAAAATGGCTCAGGAGGCGGGTGCCTCCGCCATCGCCGTTCACGGCAGAACGAGAGTTCAGATGTACGCCGGCAAAGCCGATTGGGACATCATCCGTGATGTTAAGTCCGCTGTCTCCATACCCGTCATCGCAAACGGAGACATCTTCACCCCCGAGGATGCCGTTCACATTCTGCGCTACACGGGCTGTGAGCTTGCCATGGTCGGCAGAGGCTCCTTCGGCTATCCGTGGATATTCGAGGGCGCAAACGCCCTCCTTGACAGCAGAGAGGCTCCTTTGCTGCCCCCGCTTTCGGAGCGTATGGAGCTTGCCCTGCGGCAGACCGAGCTTTACGCCGAGAAATTCGGTGAGCGGCTTGCCTGCCTTGAGGCACGGCATCAGGTGCCGTGGTATTTGAAGGGTGTTGCCAATTCATCGTATTACAGGCAGCAGCTCGTTAGGGTCGAGACCCTTGCGGAGCTTCGCAAGATAATACACGACATAAAGCGTGATCTTATATGACCGTCGAATTTGAAAACGAAATAATCCGTTCCGTTTTAGGCGGCAACGCAAACGCCTTTGAGGCCCTCGTCACCGAAAACGAAACGGCGATATTCTCTCTTTGCCTCCGCATGAGCGGTGATCGCAGCGACGCAGCCGATCTCACACAGGAGACCTTCTTGAAGGCGTATCGCTCCCTCGGCTCATTTCGCGGCGACTGCCGCTTTTCGTCGTGGTTGAGGCGCATAGCGTCAAGCGTGTGCCTTGATTTTTTGCGCTCAAAAAGCAAAAAGCGTGAGCAATCACTGAGCATCGAAAGCGATGACGGCGAGGAAGCGGAGCTGGAGATACCCGATTTAAGGGAGCTTCCGGAGGACAGTCTCATGCGGGAACGGCTGAGAGATTCCGTCCGTCGGGGCATGGAACGGCTCCCCGAGGAGCAGCGCGGGATACTCGTTTTGCGTGAGCTGAGCGGTCTCAGTTATGAGGAGATCGCCGACAAGCTCGGCATAGAATGCGGCACCGTCAAGTCGAGGATCTTCCGTGCAAGGAAGCGGCTGTGTGCCTTTTTGATAAAAGACGGGAACATTCCCGATTCGTTTTCGTCATCATTGAAGGGAGGTGAAGAGGGTGACCGACTGTAAAGACCGTGAAGCGCAGATAAGCGCACTTGTTGACGGTACGCTTAGTGACGATGAGCGTGATGAGCTTACACGGCACATCGCCGAGTGTGAGCGATGCAGTGCGGTGTTTGCCGCCTTTGCGGCACTTTCCGATGCAATATGCGATGACGAGGAGCTGCCCGAGGGCCTGCATGAGAGCATCATGGCGGCGGTCAAGGCGGAAAAGCCCGTGAAAGCGAAAAAGTCCTCCCGTTCACCGCTCAAAACGCTGCTGTGTACCGCAGCCTGTGCTGCACTTATCATCCTCTCCTGTTCCTTAATTCCCGACCTCTTGCCCGGCAGCGTAAACGAAACTGCCGACAGCGCACACTACGCCGATGGATTCGGCAAACAAGAGAACGACAGCTGTCTTATCGGTAACGAAAACGGCACAAAGCACCTTTCCGCTGCCGATACCGAGAGGCTTCGCAGTCTGCTTGCTCCATCCGATGAGGGCACGGATGCCTGTGAAAGGCTCCCCGATAACGCTATCTGCATTTCGATATTCGGCGAGAACGATGAGCTTATCTGCACCGTTTCGGTCTTCGGAGACAAGGTCTACGCCGACTTCGGTGACGGCGATTATCTCACTTCTTGCAGCACCGAAGAACTGGAGATAGTTTTAAACGATTAAAATGATTCGCCATACTCCTGACCCTTATGCGCACTGCCGCATAGAATGAAGGGCAAGGAGGATGGCGGATTTGAATTATGTACTGCTTACTGCGGGAGCCGTTGCGCTTTGCTGTGCCTTGGGTGCGGCGATCGGCTTCCTGTTCAAAAACATAAGCCCCGCTTTCGAGGACGCCTTAAACGGTCTCGCAGCGGGGATAATGCTGTGTGCGGCGGTCTTGGGTCTTGTGCTGCCGTCGCTTGAATACGGCGGTGACGCCGCCCTGTGGATGACGCCCTTGGGCATGATCTGCGGCAGTGCCTTCATAATGCTCTGCGGCAGATTTTCTCCGCTTATAGAGCGGCGTATTGGACTTTGCGGCGGCAGTGATGCATATCGTAAAAGGGCCGTAGCCTTCGTCGCCGCAATTGCGATACACCACTTCCCCGAGGGCATCGCAGCCGGTGTCGCCTTCGGCACCGGTTCGCTCGGCGATGCCCTGCCCGTTGCGGCGGGTATTGCCTTTCAAAATATTCCGGAGGCTATGATAATCGTACCGCCGCTTCTCGGCGGCGGTGTGGGACGCAAGAGGGCTGTCATCATCTCCGTGATCTCGGGGATGGTCGAGGTCATAGGCGTGTTCTTCGGCAACTTTGCCGTGAGCCTTTCGAGTTCGCTGCTGCCCTTTGCCCTTGCTTTTGCGGCGGGAACGATGCTGTATGTCATCGTCGATGATCTCGTTCCGCAGACGCATGAGCGAAGCTTCGGACGCATGGCAAGCGTCATGGCCCTCCTCGGCTTCTGCCTCATGCTTATAGCCCGTGAGCTGCTTTAAGCGTAGGGTGACGGTCGTAGTCCCTGTTTGTCGGCGCTTATTTCGGGGCGGGAGACCCGTCCTCTACGCTGTCTAACGAGGTACGCAAATTAAATCCGGCGAGGCGGTATCATCAAAAATCGCTCCCGTATCGAAAGATACGGGAGCGATCTGTTTAATTGCTTATGCTGTTTGAAGCAGCTTAAACTGCATCAAAGGTCGCCTTAG
>CAZLSN010000052.1:0-10179 GCA_964562265.1 uncultured Oscillospiraceae bacterium | reverse complement strand
GGATGGAGAATGTCCATGACTGGTGCATTTCCCGTCAGCTCTGGTGGGGACACAGGATCCCCGCATGGTACTGCGACGATTGCGGCGGCATAACCGTCTCCCGTGAGGATGCTCACAAGTGCGCCCATTGCGGCAGTGAGCATATAAAGCAGGAGGAAGATGTGCTCGATACATGGTTTTCCTCGGCACTCTGGCCGTTCAGCACGATGGGCTGGCCGGATAAGACCCCGGAGCTTGATTATTGGTACCCCACCTCCGTCATGGTAACGGGCTATGACATTATCTTCTTCTGGGTCGCGAGAATGATATTCTCCGGCATGGAGCAGATAAACAAGGAGCCGTTTAAGACCGTATTTATCCACGGCCTTGTGCGTGACAGTCAGGGCAGAAAAATGTCAAAGAGCCTCGGTAACGGTATCGATCCCCTTGAAATGGCGGAGAAATACGGTGCCGACGCACTGAGATTCAACCTCATCACAGGCAACAGCCCCGGAAACGATATGCGCTTCTATGTCGAGAAGTGCGAAGCGATGCGAAACTTCTGCAACAAGATCTGGAACGCATCGAGGTTCGTCATGATGAACCTCAGCGTGACGGAAAATAAGCTCCCCGAAAAGCTTGAGACCGAGGATAAGTGGATACTCTCTAAGCTCAACCGCTGCGTAAAAGAAGTCTGCACCAATATGGACAGCTTTGAACTCGGCGTTGCGGCAGGTAAGATATACGACTTCATCTGGGACAGCTATTGCGATTGGTACATTGAGCTGACAAAGCCCAGACTGAACAGCGACGATGCCGAGGCGAAGGAAGGCGCAGAGCGTGTGCTTCTCTATGTCCTGACGGAGATACTCAAGCTCCTGCATCCCTTCATGCCCTTTATCACCGAGGAAATATGGCAGGCGATACCCCACGAGGGTGAGGCGCTCATGGTAGCCGAGTATCCGAGCTTTAAGGAAGAACTCGACTTCCCCGCAGACGAAGCCGATTTCGAGACCGTTATGGATGCGATAAAGGCGATAAGAGCAAGACGCTCCGAGATGAATGTACCTCCCTCAAGGAAGTGCCATCTCGTTGTCGTCACCGATAACGCAAAGCCCTTTGAGGACGGCCGCAGCTTTATTTTGAAGCTTGCCTACGCATCGGATATAAGCGTTATCTCCGAGCTTCCGGAGAATACCGACGGCATGGTATCCGTCGTCACTGAAAAGGCAAAGCTTTTAATGCCCATGGCGGAGCTTGTTGATCTCGAAAAAGAGAAGGCCCGCATGGAAAAGGAGCTTGCCAACGCAAGGAAGCAGCTCGACGGTCAGAACGCAAAGCTTGCGAACGCAAACTTCGTATCGAGGGCTCCAGAGGCGGTAGTCAATGCGGAGCGTGAGAAGAAGGCAAAGCTCGAAGCACTCATAGCCAATCTGGAAGAGAGCATAAATAAACTTTGAGGCGACAGCTATCGACAGGCTGTGCATGAATTAAATAGTAAAATGACACTGTGCAAAACCGCACGGTGTCATTTTTTTGATTTGAGAGGTGATAGCATGAAAATAGATACGGATTACAGGGACGGTAAGCTCACGGTACGCTTATCGGGAGAGCTTGACCACCACGGTGCAAAATATGCCGTCGAGAGCATAGCGGAGGCGATAGAAAGCTTCCTGCCGAGGGATATAGTCCTTGATATGGACAAGCTGCCGTTTATGGACTCATCGGGCATAGCCGTAATAGTCCGAACAAACCGTAAAGCACAGCTCACAGGAGGAAGACTGTGGATAGAGAATCCGCAGCCTCAGCCACTCAAAGTGCTTGATGCAGCGGGAGTTGAACGGCTTGTGCCGATAAAAGCCAAAAGGGAGGTAACAACATGAAAACGCTGAACACACTGAAGCTGGAATTTCCGAGCGTCAGCGCAAACGAGGGCTTTGCGAGAGCCGCTGCAGCATGCTTTGCGGCACAGCTCGACCCCACACTTGAGGAGATGGGGGACATCAAAACCGCGGTATCGGAGGCGGTGACAAACTGCATCGTCCACGCCTACCCCGATACGATAGGCAGAATTTCGATACGGATGAAAATGTTCGAGGGCGGACTTCTGGAGATAAGCATCCGCGACTGGGGCTGCGGCATCGAAGACTTGGGTCAGGCGATGCAGCCCATGTACACAACGGGCGGTGAAGATCGCAGTGGCATGGGCTTTACCATCATGGACAGCTTCATGGACAAGCTAAAGGTCAAATCGCAAAGCGGTAAGGGAACGAGCGTAAGCATGAGAAGATACATAAAGCAGCGCAAAGCGGCAAAATGACCGATGAAACTCTGAGTCTGATAAGAGCCGCACAAAGAGGGGAGCGGGCTGCATCTCAGCGGCTTATCGAGGAAAATTCGGGACTTATCTGGAGCGTCGCAAGGGGCTTTTTCGGTAGGGGTACAGACCCCGATGACTTATATCAGCTTGGCTGCCTCGGCTTTTTGAAGGCGATAGACGGCTTCGACGAAGGCTTCGGCACTCAATTTTCGACCTATGCGGTACCCAAGATCTCCGGTGAGATACGCCGTTTTTTGCGTGATGACGGCGCCGTAAAAGTGAGCCGAGGCATAAAGGAGCAGTCGCAAAAGATAAGACTTGCAAGATCACGCCTCGAACAAAAGCTGGGGCGTGAGCCGCTTTTGTCGGAGCTTTCGGAGGAAACGGGCTTCACCCCCGAGGACATTGCCTTTGCCGAGACCGCAACGGGCTGCACCGAGAGCCTTCAGCGGGAAACGGGAGCTGAGGGCTTCACACTCGAACATGTCCTTTGCGACGACAAGGCGGAGGAACGGCTGCTTGAGCATGTGTCACTGCGCTGTGCAGTCGAAAAGCTGCCGGAGAAGGAGCGCAAGACGGTGTTTCTGCGCTATTTTCACGGCATGACGCAGGAGGCGGCATCGAGAGTCCTCGGCGTATCGCAGGTGCAGGTGTCGAGACTCGAACGCAGGGCGATAGAACATTTGCGGCAGTATCTTGCAGATACTTGTTAAAATCGTAAATCCATGTTAAAATGGAGTTTATGGCAAATGATTTTGAAAAAAGATATATTGAAGCAAGACGCAGCGTAATAGAAGCGGATTTCACTAAGCTCAATCCCATGCAGAGAAAGGCTGTCATGGCGACGGAGGGTCCTCTGCTCATCCTTGCGGGAGCGGGAAGCGGCAAGACCACTGTGCTTATAAATCGCATTGCAAATCTTCTGCGCTACGGCTGTGCGTCCGATTCCGAGGAAATACCCTGCGGAGCAAATGAAAACGATATTGAGATCATGAAAAAGGGCGGGGAAGCGGCAAGGAGCGTTGCTGCGTTAAATACCTGCGCCCCTTGGCAGATCCTTGCCATAACCTTTACGAATAAGGCGGCGGATGAGCTTAAAGCAAGGCTTGAGCGCATGCTCGGTGAGGATGCACGACAGATATGGGCATCGACCTTCCACTCCGCATGTGTCAGGATACTGCGCCAAAATGCCGAGTATGTGGGCTTTCCGAAAAGCTTTACGATATACGACACGGCGGACAGCATAACGCTCATGAAGCGGATACTCAAGGACTTTGAGCTTGACGAAAAGAAGTTTCCGCCGAGATCGATACTTGCGGAGATAAGCTCCGCCAAGGACGAACGCCTGAGTCCGGAGGAATACCTCATGAGGGCAAAGGCATCGGGAGACCTTCGCAGGGCAAAGCTTGCGGAGCTTTATGCCGAGTATTCAAAACGCTGCATTGCCGCCGGAGCCATGGACTTCGACGACCTCATATTCTATACGGTAAAGCTCCTGACGGAAAACGACGATGTCAGGGAGTATTGGCAAAGACGATTCCGCTATGTCCTCATCGACGAATATCAGGACACCAACCGTCTCCAGTACCTCCTTGCAAAGACCCTTGCAGGCGGCTGGGGCAATATCTGCGTTGTCGGCGACGATGATCAGAGCATTTACAAGTTCCGTGGCGCTACGATCGAGAATATACTGACCTTTGAGGACGAGTACAAGGGCTGTCGCACGATACGCCTTGAGCAGAACTACCGCAGTACCTCGCACATTCTCGATGCAGCCAATGCCGTTATTCGGAACAATATAGGGCGCAAGGGCAAGGAGCTTTGGACCAACGGCGACAGGGGCGATATGCTGACCCTCTATTCCGCCGATAATGAGCATGACGAAGCAAGATACATAGCCTCGCAGATAATGACCGCCTACGGCAGCGGCGGCAAATGGAGCGACAATGCGGTGCTTTACCGTATGAATGCTCAGTCGCATCAGCTCGAACAGGCGTTTAAAAGAAGCGGCATACCGTATAAGGTCTTCGGTGGAACGGGATTTTTTGACCGTGCCGAAGTCAAGGACATGCTTGCGTATCTTTGCGTCATCGCCTCACCTGACGATGATCTGCGCCTTATACGCATCGTAAACAACCCGCCGAGAGGCATCGGTGCAACGAGCATGGAAAAGGCGTCGGAAATAGCAAAGGAAAACGATACCTCGCTCTTTGAGATCATGCGCACTGCGGACAGCTATCCCGAGCTTTCGAGAGCGTCGCTTAAAATGCGCCTTTTTACAAATATGATCTCGGAACTCAGATCTCAGTCCGAGGAGCTTGCACCTGATCTTCTGTATGATATGCTCCTGAATGAGACAGGCTATCTTCGTATGCTTGAGGAGAAGAACACCGTTGAGGACAATACGAGAGCGGAAAATGTCAGGGAGCTGCGTACAAGCATATTGAACTACAAGGAAGAGACGGAGGAACCGTCGCTTTCCGGTTACCTTGCCGATGTTGCGCTGTACACGGATATGGACAACTACGATAAGGACGCCGACTGCGTTGTGATGATGACGATGCACTCGGCAAAGGGACTTGAGTTTGAGAATGTCTATCTCCCCGGTATGGAGGAGGGCATATTCCCCGGCATCCGTGCGATAGGTGAGCAGGACGAAATGGAAGAAGAACGCCGACTCTGCTATGTTGCGATGACGAGAGCAAAGAAAAGGCTTTGCATAAGCAGCGCAAGGCAGAGAATGCTCTTCGGCAAAACCACGGCAAACCGTGTTTCGAGGTTCGTTGATGAGATACCCGAGGAGCATATCGATAAGAGGGGCATACCCAAGGGCTACATGTATTCGGACAAGAGCAGATTGCAGAGTGAATTTGCATATTCCGCACCGACCTTGCGGGCAAAGCCCGTGGCACCGCCCAAGGCTGCCGCTCCGGCACCGAAAAAGGAAGCACCGAACTATGCCGTCGGTGACAGGATACTTCACACAGCCTTCGGCGAAGGCTGCATCGAGACCATGCGTCCGATGGGAAATGACTATTTGATAGAAATAAGCTTTGACAGCGGGGTCAGAAAGAAGCTGATGCTCAGAGCCGCTGCATTGCACATGGGTAAGTTATGAGTAAAAATGAAATAAAAAGAAAAGCTGCGTTAGGCAGAATATCTCTGCTTGCTACCACGATGATATGGGCAAGCTCCTTCGTTGTATTAAAATCCGCGCTCGACCACATAACGCCCTTTTGGGTGCTTGCGATAAGGTTCGGGCTTGCGGTAGTGCTGCTTGTTATCATTGCGAATAAGCGCCTTTTGAAGATAAACAAGGAGTATATCAGAGGCGGAGTCCTTATGGGCACCTGCCTTGCTATGGCGTATGCCATCCAGACCTACGGTCTTGTATACACCACCCCGGGCAAAAACGCTTTTCTGACCTCGTCATACTGCGTTTTGGTTCCGTTTGTAAGCTGGCTGCTTTTTGCCAAGAAGCCCGATAAATACAATATCATAGCGGGCATAGTCTGCCTTGCGGGTATAGGCTTTGTATCGCTAAACGGTGACTTGAGCGTTAACAGGGGAGATGCACTGACTGTCTTCAGCGGCATATTCTATGCCCTGCACATCATCGTCTCCGCCCGTTCACTCGAGGGGAAGGATGCGATACTGCTGACGGTCATCCAGCTCCTTGTAGCCGGCGCATGGTGCCTCACTGCCGCACTGATATTTGAACCCGTTCCGAAGACAATGCCGAGCGAAAGCATCATCGGCATCCTCTACCTCGGCGTTCTGTGTACGGGTCTCTGCTATATGCTGCAAGCCATCGGGCAGAAGTACACTCCGCCCTCAACCGCAGCAGTCATACTCACCCTTGAATCCGTGTTCGGAGCCCTGCTTTCCATAGCCTTGGGTCAGGAGCATCTGACAGTCGAGATCGTCATCGGCTTCTTCCTAATCTTCATTGCGGTATTTATATCCGAAACGAAGCTCGATTTCCTGCGTAAGAAAAAGTAAGTAATTTATATGAAAACAAGCCCTGCAACTTTCGTTGCAGGGCTTTGCCATAAGGAGAGAATCTTTGATTCTTAGTTTTCTTTTGCTCCTGTCTTTGCAGCGAGCTTCTTCTGGAGCCAATCCTTGCCGTCGGTGTAGCGGGAGACGATGAAGGATGCGACATAGTCGCCGGCTGCATTGACCATGGTTGCGGGAGGATCAACGAGGTTGCCGATCGCAAGAGCGATGGGGAAGGCGATGGCAAGCTGATCGGGGAAGAACAGAGTGCAGAGCACAAGCTCACCGGTACCGCCGCCACCGGGAATACCGCTCATTGCAACGGAGGAGAATACCGCAACGATGATGGCGAGTATCGCCTGACCGGTGCCGAAGTCGAGACCGAAGATGCCGAAGAGAAATGCGACCTTGATGATCGCGCTCATAGCGGAGCCGTCCATATGCATCGTTGCGCCGATGGGGATGACGATGTTGGATACTTCCTTGGAAACACCGGTCTCCTCACATACCTCAAGGTTGGTGGGGATGGTTGCAACGGAGGAGCAGGTACCGAAGGATACGGCTGCGGGACGGAAGAGATTCTTCCACATGACCTTTGCACCGCCCTTGCCGCCGCCGAAGCGGGCGTATATCGGGAAGAATACAAACATGTAGGCAAAGCTCAGAGCATAGTAGATGATGAGGGTACGGCTGTAATCGCCGATGAGGTCGGGACCGTAGGTCGCAACAAGGGAGGCGAAGAAGCCGAAGAAACCGATGGGAGCGTAGTAGGTGATGATCTTAACGACATTCATAAGAACATTCGTCAGATTTTCAAGGAGCTTTGCGGCCATAGTCTCCTTGCCGCCGCTCATCTGAACGCCGAAGCCGAAGAAAATGGCGGCGATTATGAGAGGCAGGATCGCCTTGCGGCTCCAAAGCTCGATGAAGTCGGGCTTGGTGAAGAAGTTTATGATCATATCGGTAACGCCGAGGGTGGAATCGACAACACCTTCAACGGGTTCGTAGTCACCGGTAACAACGGGGATGAAGCGTACAACTATGTACATGATGACCGCTGCGATCGCTGCGGTAACGAGGAAGACCGCTATTGTGATGCCCATGACCTTGCCGGCTCTCTTTGCACTCGACATGTTCGAGATGGCGGAGGCGATGGAGCAGAATACCATGGGAACGACGACACAGAACATGAGGTTTATAAACACGGTGCCCAAGGGCGCAAGCTTACCGCCGAGTTCAGGGTTAAACGCACCGACAAGGCAGCCGCCTACGATACCGCAGAGCATGAAGATTATAAAGCCGTAATTTTTAAAGAAAGATTTTTTAGCCATAACGGATCTCCTTTAATAAGTTTCTGTTCAGATTATATTCGGAACGATTTGCCATGTAAATTGATTTTTGTGCTTGAAACATTGCAATTTGTGCGGTATACTGTAAGAGCATTACATAATGGGAGCAAAAAGATGTCAGATAAGTTTCAATACAGCAGAGAGGGCTACTTAAACGAGGATTTTCGCTTCTTCCATCTTCGGGATACTGCGGGGCAGGAGCGTGACTATCACTTCCACGAATTCGACAAGATCGTAATACTGCTCTCCGGCAGGGTCGATTACACGGTCGAAGGAACGAGCTATGCTCTTTTGCCTTACGATGTGCTGCTTGTGCAGCACCATATGATACATAAGGCGATAATCGACAAGTCGGAGCCATACGACAGAATAATAATATATATAGACCCCAACTGCCTCGAACGCTATGCACCGAGTGCGGGACTTATGGACTGCTTTGCCTCAGCGGAAAAGCGCCGTTACTGCCTTATGCGTCCGGATGAGGATATGAAGAAGGCACTTTCGGATAAGCTTTCGGAGCTTGAAAATGCCATAGCTGATTCGGACTTTGCCGCTGATATAATGAGAAGTACGGCACTTGTTCGGCTGATGGTCGTGCTGAACAGAATAATGCAAACGGACACCGCATCGCAGGGTGAGCTGTCCGACTTCGACGATAAGATTGCAGAGGCACTGTCATATATAAATGAAAACCTCAGCGGCGACCTCGGCATCGATGAACTTGCTGCGAGAAGCTATCTCAGCCGTTATCATTTTATGCGGCTTTTCAAGGCTCAGACCGGCTACACGGTGCATAATTATATCCGCCAAAAGCGGCTCAATCAGGCGGCGAGGCTCATAAGAGAGGGACATTCGGTGGCACAGGCAGCATCGGAATGCGGATTTTCGGATTACTCTGCCTTCCACCGTGCCTTCACTCGCACCTTCGGCGTAAGCCCCGGCAAGATCAAAAACGGATAATTAAGCTGCATAAGCGCTAAACTCACCGCAAACTAATTCGACAAATATCAAAATAGATATTGACAAATTGATTCTATGATGCTATTATCATGTCGAAACGGAGGTTTTGACATGAAAGAAAAAATCGAAAAGTTTAATGCGTATTTTGACGCCGAAAAATCAAAATGCATTGAAAAGACTGCGGCTTTACTTGCCGATGACAGAGGCGACGAGGCAAACTTTGAAAAGATACGCTGTAATGTCTATGACATTTTCAAAACCGTTTTGTCCGTTGCGGTAAAGACAAAGGGCGACGATGAAGCAGCGGTTCGATGCTTTTTCGCACAGAAGATCGCCGCCGTACCCTCCGCCTGGCAGAGCGCATTGGACACAGCAAAGGCGAATAATAACGCAGCGGCTATCCATATTGAAAGCCTGAAGCTTGCAGCGGCCGACGATATACGCCGCACATTTGAGATGATCTGGGGGGAAGAGAAATGACGGAAGCGGAAGCGATAGCCTTGTTTAAATGCCTGTCGGACAGATCGAGGCTAAGAATACTTAAATCCCTTGCTGTCGAGGATATGTATGTCGAACGCCTTTCGGAGCGACTGTCGCTCACCCCTTCAACCGTGTCCTTTCATCTCAAGAAGCTGACGGATGCCGGAGCGGTGACATCATACAAGAGCCAGTACTACACGATGTATTCGCTGAACAGTGCGGTTTTTCAGACGAGTATGCTGGAGATCATAAATGAGAAAACGACCGAAACGGAGCTGCAAGCACAGCGGGATGAGGCATACCGCCAAAAGGTGATCGACACATTTTTTGAGTACGGAAAGCTGAAGGCGATACCCAGCCAGCGCAAGAAGGAACGCATCGTCCTCGAGGTGATAGCGCAGGCGTTTGAGCTTGACCGAATATATTCGGAACGAGAGGTGAACATTCTGATAGCGGATTATAACGACGACTTCTGCACTATCCGCCGCGATATGATAGCGGAAAAGCTGCTTGATCGCTCACCCGAAGGCTATTGGCGAGTGAAGAATTAGATTTAAAGCTGTGAGCCTGTCTCATGCTTTGAAAGAAAAATCAATTGTCGGCACTGAAATAAACTGCCGATCCGTTGTATGTGCGATTCTTGAATCTGCCCTGCAACGCAGCGGATTTTTGCAAAATTTCTTAAAAGACAGAACGCACTGACGCAAAGTTTCAAGCATCCCTCTGAAGAAGGAGGCTTGAAACTTAGTTGTTTTTATATAGCTTTTTATCCCATTATGCGTTTCTGCTTTAGTTTCGCCAACTACTTCGGTGGCATTTTCGATAAGCTCGGTAACTAAACATCCCTGTCATAGTTGCCGGACCATGCGTCAAAGCCTTCATTATTCAGCTTCGCCGTACCTCCGAATGTAATGAATTTATCATGTAATATATAGTAAGAAAAGCAACAAGACAAGGCGGATTTGAAATGTTGACACAAGGAGACGATTGTGGTATAAATATTATGTTGTGAATGAGATACGGAGAGTTACCGAAGTGGTCATAACGGGGCGGTCTTGAAAACCGTTAGGCGGCAACGCCACAGGGGTTCGA
>CAZLSN010000051.1:0-10256 GCA_964562265.1 uncultured Oscillospiraceae bacterium | reverse complement strand
CAGACCGAGAAGTATTTTCTGTCAGGTACACGCCCCGACAGAAAATGAATTTAAATTTCTTTGCCGCTGTGAGCGGCAAACTCTGCGAGGCTTTTGTCAGTCTCAACAGGCTCCGCCACCCGGCGGAGCCTGTTTTTCGCTGTTCGTTTTTTGGACAGACGATGATGTGGAATATCATCAAAGGAGGTGCGAGACATGTTTTTTGCGCACAAGCGAGAGGACGGAAGATAAACCGCACCGCTTTGCTTTAGGCTTTTCTTTGCCGACAAGCGTTCCCTCAAGATAAGCGTCAAGAACATCGGAGATATATCTTTTGATAAAATAAACAAAAATGAGCTGCTAATTATTGCATATCGGGCGATGGAATAGACAGAGAAAAAGCGGTAATGATAAGTGTGGGCGAAGAAAGTCCAATAACTTAAAGGAGATGTAAACGAATGTCTAACAATTCCGGTAACCGCATAGTTATCCCCGCAGCCCGTGAGGCTATGGAGAAGTTCAAGATGGAGGCAGCCAACGAAGTCGGCGTAAATCTCAAGAACGGTTATAACGGCGACCTGACTTCCCGTCAGGCAGGCTCCGTAGGCGGTCAGATGGTCAAGAAGATGATCGAAGCCTACGAAAACGGCATGAAGTAAGAGCAAAAACAAAAAATGACGACCGAATTCTCGGCCGTCATTTTAATTTTTTTAATATTTGAAAAATTCTTTCGTATTTATTGCTGCATTTTAATTGACAGCTTGGGTGCTTTCCTATATTATTTTCAGGTAATAGCAAAATCGGTATGGTTTTAAGGAGAGAGCGCATGAAAACTGTCAATACTATTAATTTCGGGATCCAAAGAAAAATTGTGGCGAATATGACTACCGAAAGCTGGGAAACGATCCCTCATGCTGTATATAATTATGAGCCGGATGTAACGGCATTTATGCAGGAGTATAAGAAACTGAATCTTGATCGCAAGGATGCGGCAAAGATCACGGTAAACACACTTATGCTCAAGGTACTCACCGAGGGTCTCAAAGCGGCACCCATAATGAACTCCCATATCGAATACAAACGAAGACTTGTGCGCGGAACGATAAAAGTGTTCGAGGACATAAATATCTCGATGCCGATGGCTCTGCCATCCGGAGAAATGATGACAGTCAATCTGCATAATTTCGAGAGCAAGAATCTTGATGAAATGGCAGAGTATATCGCAGATGTTTCAAAGCGCCTTGAAAATACCGATATGAATGAAGCAATGTTCGAAGTGTCTTTGGACAACACATTTAAAGCGCTCAAACGGGGAAAAGTGCTTCAGACCGTATATCGGCTCATCGGCTCAAAAACGGGTAAGCACAGGGTTAAAACCCTTTCAGGCAAAGCTAAAAAGGAGTACAGGAAAATTCCCGAAACAGATCGCCTTACAAAAAGCGATATAGAGCAAGGCACGGTTACTTTTTCAAATACCGGCTCTATATACAGAGGGCAAACGGGCACCGTAGGACTTCTTGAAATAATCCCACCGCAGATATGCGCTTTCGCGATAGGCGCAGCGTACGACAAGCCGCTGGTCATCACAGATGAAAACGGAGAAAAAAGCATAGAGATTCGCCGGGTGCTTCCTTTTTGCATCGCTTTCGATCACCGAGCTCTTGATTTTGGAGATATACTGCCCTTCATTAAAAGACTTGATGACATCTTCGAAAATCCCAAACAGATCCACTCATGGTGCGCTGCAAGAAATTGAAATTAAAACAGAGAGAAGTTTTCACTTCTCTTTGTTTTTTTCTGATTATCGAATTATCCCGATTCTTCTTTAAAAGCTCATCAAAACGCCGATAAATCTAATTTTGCTTTTACTTTTTACGAAAATCATGGTCGGCTCCTCTGCTTTGAAATTTTAATGGGCGGACTGCAAGGCTTTTTTGCGCCTTAATTGTAGACAATTGTGGGGATGCTTGCGCATGGGCGGATGCTCTTTACGATGCGGTCGATCTCATCCCACGAAAGTTCGCCGTAAAATTTCATAAAATATATGTACTCATCACTTGCCCACACGATATTTGTATCACCCCAGCTGTCGTCGGTCAGCACATAGGTCAGCATACCGCCGATCGTTCTCTGCGTAACGGTGACATCGCTGCCGTAAATGGCGAAGCCGTATTCGTTTTCGGGGATCTTATTCAGAAGGTGCTGGTCATAGGAGAAAAAGCCGCCGTCCTCGGCTTCGTAAAACTGGACTACGCTGCTGTCCTTCATGAGGCTGAGACTGAGACTGTAGCCTGAAGGGACATAGTTAGGACAGTATGGGGACAGCGCATCGGGCAGCTCATCCATGTCGCTTGTATCGGCGGTAAAATAGTGTCGGTCGTCACCGCAATGCATTTGAAGCCCTACCTGCTCCGGCTCCTCATAGCTCACGGCAACGGCGGTGCAGATCAAAGTGGAAACGAGTATCGCAGCACATATGAGCGTCCTCATAACACGACGGCTGCTTTGGCGAGGCTTTTCAAGGCACACGGTATCGGGAGCCATCGCCTCGGAAGGGGTATCGGAATAGTAGTTCACGACGGAATCAAGCAAAGCCTGCTTGAACATCGTTTTTGAAGGATCAGTCGTCAAAACACATGCCCTCCTCTTTGCACAATTCGATAAGCATCTTTCTGCCCCTCGTTATCTGCTGATGAACGGTCGATTGATTTCTGCCGAGAAATTCGGAGATCTCACGGTGCTTCATCTCGTAGACATAGCGAAGCAGCATGACCTCACGGTATTTGATAGGCAGCTTGTTCATAGCTCTTGCGAGGGTATTATAATCCACCGAGGCCGTGACCTTTTCAAACAGTCGGTCATCGGCACTCAGACGATGGTCGTCAATATTGGTGATCTTCTCACAAAACTGATCTATCGAGCGATCACGAATGTTCAAAGCGGAGTTTCTTGCGGCGGTAAGCACATAGGCACGGACAAGCTTGGGGTCCTGATGCGGCAGAGACTTGAGCTGCTTTGCAATCGCAAGGAGTGCATCCGAAACTGCGTCTTCGGCATCGGCGTCGTTATGCACAACGCTTTTTGCGATAAAGAACATTTGATTCTTGTAGTTTGAATATATGTCCTCCAGTATCGATGCGGTTTTGGGATCGTGGTCGGGTATCAGGTGCAGTCCAAACATGGCTTCCTCCGGAAGAATAAGAGTACTGCATTTATTATAAAGATATTTGTCGATTTTTTCAAGTCTATGTAGTGAGGGCAAGGTTATTTCTTTGCCCTCGGTTTGCACAGCAGTGCTACTATAACACCGAAGAATACGGCGGCACATATCCCCGCGGCAGCGGCGGTGAAGCCGCCGGTGAATACGCCGAGAAAGCCCTGCTCGGTTACAGCCTTAAAAACTCCCTCGCAAAGCAGATTGCCGAAGCCCGTAAGCGGAACGGAGGCACCCGCACCCGCCCAATCGACAAGCGGACGATAGAGCCCCAGGGCACCGAGTATCACGCCCGCAACGACATAGGCGGTCAGTATCCTTGCGGGTGTTAGCTTTGTTTTGTCAATGAGTATCTGCGCCACGGCACAAAGAGCCCCGCCGACGGCAAAGACCTTGAGATACATGATAATGTCCATTTCACACCTCCAAGGCTATTGCATGACATATGCCGGATACCGAGCTGCCCTGCTGGGAACTGGTTGGGGACATGAGGGCTCCGGTCGGGCAAAACAGCACCCTGCGCCATGTGCCTTTTTTCATTTCGCTCAAAATATATGAGCAAAGCACCGATGCCGAGCAGCCGCAGCCGCTTCCTCCGGCATGAACATCCTGCGATGCCCTGTCAAAGATGAGCAGACCGCAGTCGGTGTAATTTGCGCCGAGACTCATCCCCTCACGGCGGAAAAGCTCCTCGGCGTTATCGTGACCGTATGCGCCGAGGTCGCCGGTGACTATGAGATCGTAGTACGAGGGTTCTATTCCCAAATCCGAAAAATGAGCCTTCATCGTCGTAAAGGCAGCAGGTGCCATTGCGGCACCCATGTTTCCCGCGTCCTTTATCCCCGCATCGACGATTACTCCGACCGTTGCGCTTGTTATGCGGACACCCTCACCGCCGGTGGACAGGATCGCAGCACCCGCCCCCGTGACCGTCCACTGCGCCGAGGGCGGACGCTGACCGCCGTATTCGAGCGGAAAGCGAAACTGACGCTCACTCGAACAAAAGTGAGAGCTTGCGGCGGCGATAACGGTGCTTGCAAAGCCGCCGTCTATTGTCATAGCAGCAAGAGCAAGAGCCTCACCCATCGTCGAGCAGGCTCCGTACAGTCCGAAGTAAGGGATGTTGCAATCCTTGAAGGCATACGCCGATGCCATGCACTGATTCAGAAGATCTCCCGCAAAGACATGATCGATCTCCTCGGGGGAGAGGTCTGCCTTTTCCAGACATAGCTTTGCACAGGACGAGAGCATTGCGCTTTCGGCCTTCTCCCATGTATCCTCTCCGAAGCGTTCATCGTCCGACACGCGATCGAAGTAATCATGCAGAGGACCTTCACCCTCCTTGGGACCGACCACGGCAGCGCAGGAGCGGATAGTGGGGGGAGAGGCGAAGACAATTGTTTGTTTGCCTTGTTTTTTCATAAAAAAGATCACCGAACATAGTATGTCCGGTGATCCGTGTGATTATTAAATTATCAGCCGCCGTGCATGATGCCGGTCTTTTCCTTGCTGCGGTCGAAGCGGGTGCGGATGGGATCAAAGAGCCTGCCGCCGAAGATGCCGATGAGTGCGAATACGACACACATGAGCAGAAGCACCAGGATGCACTTGAGATAGGTGTGATCGTAGCTGCCCGCTATGTTCTCTCTCATTGCGTTCATTGCGTAATTGAAGGGCATGAACTTGTAGAGCGTCTGGAATGCACGAGGCAGCATTTCCATCGGGTAGGTGCCGCCGGAGCCTGCGACCTGAAGGACAAGGAAGATTATGCTCAGTGCCTCGCCTATGTTGCCGAAGGCAAAGACAAGACCGTAATTTATGAGTGTGAACAGCAAACTTGCGACCGCCGTAATGAGCCAGAACTGGAAGGGGTCATAGCACTGTATGCCGATGTAGAACAGGTTGCCGAGTACGGTGATGAGTGCGGTGAACTGACCGACGATGAAGAAGATGAAGTAGCGGCCGAAGAACGCCTGAGTGTGGCTGAGATCGGGGAACTCATCTCTGCGCTTGATGTGAGTGTGCAGCAGAGTGACGGACAGCAGCGCACTGGCATAGATGGCAAGCGCGGTGTAGTAGGGTGCCATGCCGGAGCCGAAATGCTCCAGAGGATATACTCTGACTACTTCGAGGTTTGCGGGGGAGGAGAGGTAATCGACAAGACCGGCGACATCGTTGCTCATGAGGTCAAGCACCTCGTTGAAGCTTTCGCTGGAGCGCAGATCGTTGATGCTGGACTGGAGGTTGTTCACCATCTTGAGCATGTAGCCCATAACATCCTTGGTGCCGTTTATGCTCTGAGTGCAGGCGTTGAGAGCCTTGGTGAACTGGGACAATGTCATCGACTGACCGTCAACATCGCTTTCTATCGCCGCAAGCAGGGAATCGAGATTGCGGAGAGAATCCTGAAGCGTGGATATGGAGGCAATGAGATTTCCGTCGATATTGGTCTGCTGAAGTATCTCATCGAAGCGGATGGCACTGTCGTGGAGCTGACTGTTGACATCGTAATAGAGGTCGTCGAGGATCTCACCCTCGTAATCGGTGATGCCGCCCTCGCCGTATATCGCATCCCAATCGACATAGCCGCCTGCTGCTTCGCCGGGGTTGCCGTTGGTCGCTTCGTCGAGTCGCTCAATGGCGTTGCGTATCTCCTCCGAGGTGTTGCGGATAGCATCCGCTGCGTATATGACATCCTCCTTGGTGGTTGCGAGTCTGTCCTGCATATCGGAGACGGTGCTGCGGCTTTCCGCAAGGAGCTTCAGCACATCGGGAAGCATTGCATTGGTCATGGAGGTGACCGTTGCGGCAGACTGCGTAACGGAGGACATGGAGTTCATTATGGATATGTAGGCGTTGAGGTCGGCCTCGATATTGCCAAGCTGCTCACTCAGCTCATCGAGGGATGCGGTCGCATCGACACCCATTCCCGAAAACAGGGAGGTGAAGGTGGACAGCTCATCGACGATGGTGGCAAGGAATATGCCGTTTATCTCGTCCTCAACTATGCCCTTGGCTCTGTCCGTAACACGGGATGCAACGGCGTTGAGCTTCTGGTTGTCGTAGAAGGTGATGCTTGCTTTTTCGACATTGCCGTCCGTGAAGCCGAGGAGCTTATCACTGAAATCGGCGGGGATTATGAGTCCCGCATAGTATTCGCCGCTGTTAAGACCGTCCAGAAGAGCCTGAGACGACTCGGGGAACTGCCAGTTTATCTGGTCGTTTGCCTCGAGGCGTTCGATTATGATGTTGCCGACATTGAAATCCAGACCCAGGAAGGTGGTGCCGAGGTCTTCACTTGCGACGGCTATCTTCAGATTCTTCGTGGAATCCTCGGTGTAGGGATCCCAGTTGGACATGATATTAAACCAGGAATAAAGACAGGGAACAAGCGCAAGACCGAAGACACAAACAACGGCAACGACGCTCTTGCGCAGACGCTTTAAGTCCGATTTTATCACGGCGAAGATATTTGAAATTGATCCTTTAAAATTCTTCATAAGCACATCGTTTCTTTCGGTTTGTGTCAGCCGACTGTGGCTTCGTTCTTTTCGGTTTGCTCCTTGGCGGGAGCGGGGGAGGGTTCGGATTCGCTCATCTTGCTGCGGATGGAGCGGCGAAGTTCTTCGATGCGCTCGTCCTTGGCGACTTCTTCCTCATCCTTGAGGGCTTCGGTAAGCGCTTTTTCGCTTTCCTCTGTCTTCTTGAACATCTTTTGCAGCTTGTAATCCTGATATTCGATGACGATAAGGATCACTGCAATGACGAACATCGACACTATCCACAAAACAAGGAATATCGTTTTGTTGCTGTTGGTCAGGAAGAGCAGGATGAGGAACACCGTGGGGATGATAAGAAGGCTCTTTAATGCCGCACTCGTTCTGCGGACATTGTTGCGGTGCATTTCCTCGAGGGCTTCGACCAGATCCGTATACAATTTTTCGTATGCCGTTTCTTTGCTCATTTTACCAGCTCCTCTTACATCATTTCGGTCTTTTCAAGCTGCTCATCCATGTAGTCGTTCAGACCCGCAAGAGGCCGCCTGAGGACAAGACCGATAAACAGTCCCGCTGCGAAGAAAATCAGAAGCTCAAGAGTGTAGATGAGGTAGTTGTTCTGATAAAGACCGGCTATCGCTTCACGCATTGCATTGATAGCGTAGGGGAAGGGGAAGAACAGATAAGCCTGCTGGAAGAAGTCGGGCAGAAGCTCTATCGGGTAGGAGCCGCCTGAGCCGGCTATCTGCATTATCATTATTACGACGAATATCGCCTTGCCGATGTTGCCGAAGGAAACGGCAAAGGAATATGCGAGCATGGAGCATGTGAGCGATGTGAAGAAGCCCGTCAGCAGGAACAATCCCGGATGCAGACAATCGACACCCATTATTATCATGTCACCGGCAATGATGATAAGGGTCTGTATCTGGCTGAGGAGGAAGAATACGAGGTATCTTCCGAAGAATTTCTGAGTTCCGCTTGCGCCCGCAAGCTCGATGGTGTTCTGATCCGCCTTCAATATGGCGTTTAATATGACGCAGCCGACCCAGATGGCAAGCATCGTATAGAAGGGAGTCATTGCCGCACCATAGGATTCAACGGGATATACGACCTCGGAATCGACCCTGACGGGGCTTGAAAGGAAGCTGCCTATCGAAGCGGGATCGACATTGAAGAAGTCAAGCACAGCCTGAACCTTGTCGTTGTCGGTGTCACCGTTCAATATGTCAACGAAGTCGTTGATCCTGCTTATGTAGGAGGTAAGGAGATCCTTAACCTGAATAAGTGCGTTGTTAACTGTGCCGAAGGTGTTGCTCAGTTCATCGATGATGGGCTGAGTCTTTCCGAGAATGCCGTTGAGCTCAAGCAGCAGGGAGGAAAGGTCGCCCAGCGTATCCTGAAGATTGTCGAGCATGGTGTTTATAGCGGGATAAACTATCTCGGTGAGGGTGGTCCTCGTGGTGCCGAGAGCGTCGCTTATAAGCTGAAGGTCGCCTATGAGGTCGATGTCACGGTTGCCGTTTAATATGTCATCGATAATGTCCTGAACATCCTTTGTGCTGCCGGATGCGTTGTCAAGTGCGGTGACAACTGCATTGTCGCCGCCCTGATCGGCGGAGATGGCTTCGTATGCAACGCTGAGTGCCGCGATCTCCTGAGAGACGATCCCTGCATCGTTTTTCGCATTGAGCAGAGCCTCATTGCGCTCCGCTGCGGTAGAGGCATTGGCGGCAAGCTTGATATTTTCACGAATACCGTCGATCCTGTCTGCGGAATCCTGAGACATGAAGTCCACAAGACCCTCGATGCTCTGGGTGCTGTTTGCGGGATCGGTAAGGTCGGAGTACTCATAACCGGTTATCGCCTTGTACAGCACGGGGACTGCGACCTCGTTGAAGTCGTTCTGAATATCGGCAATGGCATCCCTGTTGTGCTGTGCCAGAACACGGATCTGCCTTGCGGCATTGGGATCGGTGAGGGGATTGTCAAGACCGAGCTTTTTGCGAAGCTCCGCGATCTTATCGGCGAGTTTGTTGAGGGCACTGAGCGCATCGTCAAGCTCATCACCGGTGATACCGGAATGTTCGATGTAATCGATAAGCTCCCGATACTGGCGTTCAAGCTCCGCCAGAGCCTCCTGAGCGGCCTCCGCATCGTCGACGCTGCCGTTGTAGAGCCTGTCGAGCTTGTATATAGCCTCCTGTACGGAATCCTGGAGTCCGAGGAGCATGTTGTTCATTTCCTCGTTGAACAGCGCAAGATCACCCTGTATCTGCTCGATGTAATATATCTGATCGGAGATGTTTATGCGTTCATTGCCGATGAGATATATCGAGTAGCCGAGGGTGTTGTTGGTATCACGAAGGGTATTTATAAGGGCATTGTTTGCCTCAATGAATTGATCGATGGTGGCATTGTAGCTGCCGAGGTTTGCGCTGATCTTTGTGAGGGTGTTTTTGAGAAGATCGAGGGAGGAGTCCGCCTGAACATCCTCGGAGAAGGCGTTGAGCTTGGAGAAGAGGGTCTCTACGATCGCCTGAATGTACTTTTCGTTGACCTTTGACTTAACATCGTCGGCTGCCGCCTCGACGACCTTTACTGCGATGGCGTTGGTCTTTTCGTTCTGATAGAACTTTATGGTGGGCTTGAACATATCGGTGCTGAGGAAGTTATACATATTATATGTAAAGTCCTCTTCGATGACGACGGCGGCGTAATAGGTACCATCGTAAACGCCGTCAACCGCTTTGTTGGCATCGTCAAGGAATACATAACCGATCTTTTCATCCTGTTTCAGCTCGGAGACCAGCTCACTGCCCATGTTGACGATGTTGCCGTCGGAATCGATATAGTCCTTGTCGTCCGAAACGACGGCGATCTTCAGACCGCTTGTCTTGCCGTAAGGATCCTCATAGGCATAGATATTAAACCACGCATAAAGAGCGGGCAAAATGCAGATGGCTATGATGATGAGCAGAGCGAGAAAATTTTTGCTCAGTGCATACATATCCTGTCTGAAGATTTTGAAAACATTACGCATATCTGGAAAACTCCAATCGCTGTGAGAGTGTTTTATGTTTAAAAATGTATAAGTAAAATATCGGTAACGCAAAAATCGCAAAAAAGTTACGATTTAGATACAGTGTTATTGTACAAGGAAATAAAATAATTGTCAAGTAGACATAAGTACATAAGTCGGCAAAATTTTTCTGCTCTTGTGTTATGACAACGATTTAACACTATATCTTGTGGTGTACAAAAATTACAATTTTGTAACACTTGGGAAGGGGGTATAAAACCGAACTCCTTACATATTAATATATAATAAGTGCAGTGAAAATCGGCTCACAATCGGAGAGTACCGAAAAGCTATTAAAAAACTGTAAACTCGAAAATTCGCTGTTGACTGAGACAGGCGATTTGTGGTATTCTGACTGAAAAGGGAGTAGCTGACGCAATGATTTGCGTCCATGCGTCGTCATCACGGCCTAAGGGCTCGGTGCATGGATACTTTTGTATTTGCAAGACTTTTACGACAAATAGCCGTAGAAGTCTTTTTTTGC
>CAZLSN010000050.1:0-10316 GCA_964562265.1 uncultured Oscillospiraceae bacterium | reverse complement strand
GGATATGCTCGGCCGAGTATTCAACGGTATGGGTCAGCCCATCGACGGCGGCCCCGAGATACTCGCAGAGGCACATCGTGATATTAACGGTCTGCCCATGAACCCCGCAGCAAGAGCTTACCCTGCAGAGTTTATTCAGACCGGTGTTTCCACCATCGACGGACTGAATACCCTGGTCAGAGGTCAGAAGCTCCCCATCTTCTCCGCATCCGGTCTGCCCCATGCCGCCCTTGCCGCTCAGATAGCAAGACAGGCAAAGGTTCTGGGTGACGGCGAAAACTTCGCTGTTGTATTCGCCGCGGTCGGCATTACCTTCGAGGAAAGCGAATACTTCATCAACGACTTTAAGCGCACCGGTGCGATCGACCGTACCGTTGTATTCTCGAACCTCGCAAACGATCCTGCGGTTGAGCGTATATCCACTCCCCGTATGGCACTGACCGCTGCCGAGTACCTTGCCTTTGAGAAGGACATGCAGGTTCTCGTCATCATCACCGACATCACAAACTACGCCGAAGCACTGCGTGAGGTCTCGGCGGCAAAGAAGGAAGTCCCCGGACGCCGCGGCTACCCCGGCTATCTGTACACCGACCTTGCCACCATGTACGAGCGTGCAGGCCGCCGCATAGGTCACAAGGGCTCCATCACCATGATCCCCATCCTGACCATGCCCGAAGACGACAAGACCCACCCCATCCCCGACCTTACCGGCTACATCACCGAGGGTCAGATCATCCTCAGCCGTGAGCTGCACCGCAAGGGCATAGTTCCTCCCGTCGATGTTCTCCCGTCACTGAGCCGTCTGAAGGACAAGGGCATAGGCGAGGGCAAGACCCGTGAAGACCATGCAGGCACCATGAACCAGCTCTTTGCCGCATACTCCAGAGGCAAGGACGCAAAGGAACTCATGACCATACTCGGTGAAGCGGCACTCAGCGATGACGACAAGCTCTTTGCAAAGTTTGCCGACGAGTTTGAGAAACGCTATGTCAATCAGGGCAATACCACTAACCGCTCCATTGAGGAGACCCTCAATATAGGCTGGGAGCTGCTTTCCATCCTGCCCAGAGCGGAGCTCAAGCGAATCAAGCCGGAGCTTATCGAAAAATACATGAAGTAAGGGGTGAGCTTTATGGCAGGCACCACAGTTACACCCACCAGAATGGTGCTCAAGCAGCTCAAGGGACGCCTTAAAACAGCAAGACGCGGTCATAAGCTCATGAAGGATAAGCGAGACGAGCTTATGCGTCAGTTCCTCGATGTCGTCAGACTGAACAAGGAGCTGAGGACCCGTGTTGAGCAGGGACTCACGGAGGCATTTGCCGCCTTGCAGGTGGCAAGCTCCATCATGAGCCCCGAGATGCTGGAGCAGGCACTCCTGTATCCCCGTCAGAGCGTTGAGCTTGAGATGAAGTTCAAAAACATAATGAGCGTAAACGTGCCGCAGTACTCCTTCCGTACAAAGAACGATGACCCTGCGGAGATCTATCCCTACGGCTTTGCACAGACAAGCGGAGAGCTTGACGATGCTTTGGCTCAGATGGCGAAGGTCTTCGAGGATATGCTGGAGCTGGCACAGATCGAAAAGACCATGCAGCTTCTTGCGGAGGAGATCGAGAAGACGAGAAGGCGTGTCAATGCGCTTGAGTATGTCATGATCCCCGAACTTGAAGGCAATATCAAGTACATATCCATGAAGCTTGAGGAGAACGAAAACTCCACCAAGGTAAGACTGCTCAAGGTCAAGGAAATGGTACTCAAAAACGCTCACGATTTTAAGTGAAAACGCAGCAAAAATCCCCGTTTCGTTTGAAACGGGGATTTTGATATTCAAATCAGCAATAGACGATAAGAGCGATGAAAACGCAGGGCTCGGGGCTTATGTTCTTTATCGAGTGACCTTCACCGGAGGGGGTGAAGCTGCTGTCACCTGCGGAAAGGGTGCATATCTTGCCGTTGTCGCTGTACTCGGCACTGCCGCTTATGATGTGGTAAAACTCACAGTCGCCGTTGTGAACATGCCAGCCGAGCTCACTGCCGGTGGGCAGGGTGCAAACGGAGTACACACGACCCTTGCCCATAAGCTCCTCGGGGGTCTCGATTATGCGGTCGAAGTGGATCTCACCGCTGCCGCCGAATACATTTTCGGAGACCTCATGCTTATGCTCATTTGCTCTTTTTATCATAGTCCGAGTTCCTCCTTTATGAGAACGATCTCGACCTTTTCCATGTCCCACATGGGCCCCCACAGCACCGTCAGCGCATTGCAAGCACGCTCCGGACTGCGGCAATCGTGGCATTTTCCGTCGAATTTGCAGGGAACCTTTTTGTCGAAGCGGGCGACATTCTGCACCGCTGCGGTATTTCTTGCACGGTAAAGCGCGGAGTCGAAGTCGGGACAGATCTTGTTCACACCCGCTACGATGTAAACACGCTTTTTGCCGAACATGAGAGCGGAAACACGATTTCCTCTGCCGTCGATGTTGAGGATCTGACCGTCCTCGGTGATGGCGTTTGCGGAGCTGATGTAAACAGGAGAGGCGTTTGCCTTCTCAAGAGTTTCCCAACCGGGGGTGCGCCAGTGCCAATGAACGGTGCAGCCCATATCGCAGAGCTTTTCGTAAAGACCGAGCTGATCCGCGGTCTTGCAGCCGCCTATACCGACCTCGGTGACGCCGATCTCGGAGCAGAGATAGTCGGCAGCTTCCTTGCCGCTTTCAAATACACTGACCTCAAAATGCCGGGCTTTAAGGCTCTTAACGGTTTTTTCGATGTCCATATGTTTTCCTCCGAATAATTATTCCGAGGAAATTATATAATCAATACTCCGACTTGGCAAGCCTTTTTTCGGCGTCCTCGATGAGTCTTGTGACCGAGGACACAAGCTCCCTTGCGGTTTCGCTGTCACTTTCCGCCGAGACCTTCAAAGCCGATACCGAGGACAGCGGCGCAATGCAAAGCCGCTCGCCGCCAAGCTCAAAGGAAATACCGTCACCGAAGTCTGCGCCGAAGTCCAAAAAGCAGCGGGAGAGAAAGTCCATGAGCCTTGCCCTGTCGCAGCAGGGACAGCCACCGCTCTCGTCGCTTTTGCATTCTGGGATGCTGTTCTCCGCAAAATCCTCACGGATGGGGAGGGAGACTCTGCCGCTTATCGCATCGACACAGCACTCGTAATAGCTTCTCGGCGTTCCGATGTCGCACCAGTAGCCGCTTTGCGGAACACCCAGAAGCCGCTTGCCCTCACGCATCAGAAGCGGGAAAAGATCCTCTGCAAAGTCAAAGACTCTGTCCTGCGGCACCGACTTAATCGCAGAGGGCGTAAGAATGTATATGCCGGTATTCACGAGATTTGTCACGACATGCCGCCAATCGGGCTTTTCAATGAAGCTGCGGATGCTGCCGCCGTCATCGCACAGCGCAAGACCGTAGCGCAGCGGAAGAGAATTCGGAGTCAGGGCGATCGAAGCGGCGGGGGAGGCGTTCTCATGCGCCTTTATAAGCTCCGTGAGATCGAAGTCGAATATCGCATCGCCACTCAAAACGAGAAATGGCTCATCGCCGTAGAAATCCTCACATGCCCGAACGGCTCCCGCAGTGCCGAGAGCTTCGCTTTCGATGTGATAGCAAAGCTTAATGCCGAGTTTTTCGCCGTTTCCGAAGTAGCCTTGCACGACCTCCGGACGATATTTCAAAGCAGCACATACCTCGGTGATGCCGTGCTTTTTGAGATGCAGCAGCACATATTCCATGACGGGCCTTCCGCAAAGCGGCACCATGGGCTTGGGAGTGTCGCCGCTCACGGGCTTAAGCCTCGTGCCCATTCCACCTGCCATAACGATAGCTTTCATACGCTCACTTCCTTTGCCGATAGCTTGTGCGTTTTTTCGGAAATTAAACCGAAAATCCTGTTGTAATAAACGAAATACTTTGATATAATTTAATATCTATAAGTATAGGCAAAGGAGGCTGACCGTGAAAAATAAAAATACACAGTCGGTGTTTGAACCGAATACGATACCGTATCTGTTCTTCCTTGTGATATTTGCCGTTGCGACCTTTTTGACGGGCATAGGGCAGAAGCTCAATCTTTACCTTGCCGCAGCGGAGGGCGTAGCGATACTTGCACTGCTCATATATTCGCTTGTAAACCGCAGCAAACGCCGCAAGGCACTCAAAGCGTATATAGAATCCGTGACCTACAGTGCGGAGACGGCAAAGAACAGTACACTTATGAATTTCCCCCTGCCGATAGTCGTTTTCAGACTGAGCGATTCGAGGATAATCTGGGGCAATGAGCTGTTCTTCGACATATGCGGTTCCCACGGAACCAGAACGGAGCGCACCGTGGCAGAGCTTATCCCCGAGTTTTCGGGTGATTGGCTGGTTAAGGGCAACAACCGCTGCCCGACCCTGCTCACACTCAATGAACGCAAGTATCAGATATGCGGCAACATCGTCCGCTCCGGAGACGACGATAACGAGCGCAACTACATGGGCATAACCTATTGGGTCGATGTGACGGACTACGAAGCGATGAGGCAGGAGTATAACGACTCTCAGCCCGTTGCGGCGATATTTGCGATCGACAACTTCGACGAGCTGATGAAAAACCAGCCGGAGCGCATCCGCAACGATTTGAGAGATGCCGTAGGTGATAAGCTCGCCCAGTGGTGCGAGGATAAAAACGGCATACTCCGCCGCTTTGACAGAGATCGCTATCTCTTCATTTTCGAGTCGAGGTATCTCGGCAAGATGATGGAGGACAAGTTTGGAATTCTCCGTGAGGTGCATAAGGTCGTAAGCCCGAGCGGTATCCATGCGACCCTGTCCATAGGTGTCGGCAAGGATGCCGAGACCATGACCGAGGCAATGCAGTTTGCGGAACTGAGTATCGAGATGGCACTTTCCAGAGGCGGCGATCAGGCGGTCATCAAAAACCGCTATAACTTTGAGTTTATCGGCGGAAAGGCCGGTGAGGTAGAGACCCGCACAAAGGTGAGATCCAGAGTCATGGCAAACGCTCTGGCGGAGCTTATTAAAGACGCCTCCAAGGTTCTGGTCATGGGTCACCGCTTCGGCGATATGGACAGCGTAGGCGGCTCCGTTGCCGTGTGCAGCATTGCGAGGAAGTACGGTGTTCCGGCGTATATAGTCGCCGATACCGAGAAAACGGCAGCGGGAACGCTCATCGAAAAGCTGCGCAAAATGCCAGAATACGAGCATGCCTTCATCGGGGCGCAAGAGGCTATGCTCATGGCGGACGGCAAGACCCTGCTTGTTGTGGTCGATACCAATCGCCCCGAACAGGTCGAGGACCTTGCACTGCTGCAATCCTGCAATAAGGTCGCCGTGATAGACCATCACCGCCGTGCGGCAACATATATCGAGAGAGCGGACTTGAGCTATATCGAGCAGTTTGCCTCCTCGGTGTGTGAGCTTATGACGGAGATAATGGAAGTCGTCATGGAAAGCAAGGAGCTGCTTCCCGGTGAAGCGGAGGCAATGCTTTGCGGCATAGTTTTGGATACCAAGAACTTCACCATGCGCACGGGCGAGAAGACCTTTGACGCCGCCGCATTTTTACGCAGAGCGGGAGCGGACACGGTCGAGGTCAAAAAGCTCATGCAAAGCGGCATAGATCAGACCGTTGCAAAGTACAAGATACTTCAGGATGCCCGCACCTACCGTTCGGTGGCGATCGCCATGCCGGAGACGGAACAGGACAGAATAGTTGCGGCTCAGGCGGCAGATGAGCTTTTGAATGTCGCGGGAGTTGAAGCGTCCATGGTAATGTACCCCAACGGCGACGGCGTGAGCGTATCCGCAAGGGCGATAGGCGATGTGAATGTTCAGATGATAATGGAAAAGCTCGGCGGCGGCGGCAACCGCAATTCCGCTGCGGCACAGATAAAGGGTGTCACGCTCCGAGAGGGAGTGTCGATGCTCATAAAGGCAATAGACGAATATATGGACGGCTGAGGAGGTCAAAAAATGAAAGTCATTTTCAATCTCGATGTAAAAGGTCAGGGCAAGAAGGGTGAAATGAAGGAAGTGTCCGACGGTTACGCAAGGAACTATCTTCTTCCCAGAAAGCTTGCAAGTGAGGCGACCGCCGACAATATAAACACCATGAAGCTCAAGGAAAAGGCAAAGGCGGCGCAGATAGCCAAGGAGAAGGCGGAGGCAATGGAAAACGCAAAGCGTCTTTCCGAGATCGTCGTCACCGTCCGTGCCAAGGCGGGCGGAGCGGGCAAGCTCTTCGGCTCCGTCACCAGCCAGGAGATAAGCGACGCTCTGCGTGAGCAGCACGGCATCACGATAGAGAAGAACAAGATAGTACAGACCGAACCCATAAAGACCTACGGCAGCTTCACCGTCAAGGCAAAGCTCGGCTATGAGATCAGCGCAAATATAAGCGTACTGGTAATAGAAGCGTAAAAAGATCGGGAGTTTAAGTTATGGACGAACTGCTTGGAAAACAGGTACCTCATTCCGCTGCCGCGGAGCAGGCCATCATAGGCTCAATGCTTATCGATGCCGGCTGCATACCGGATGTTATCGAAAAGGTCAGGGCAGATGAATTTTATATTCGCCAAAACAGGGATATATTCGAGACGGTATATGCCATGTTTTCCTATGGGCAGACCATAGACCCCATCACGATACTCGACCAGATGAAGGTCAGAGGCGTGTACAGGGACGGCAGCGACGCATATATTGCGGAGCTTATGAATGTAACGCCCACTGCGGCGAATGTCCTCGAATATGCCTCGATAGTGAAGGACAGGGCATTGCTGCGGAATCTTGCCCAAACTGCGGATGAGATAAACAAGCTTGTATATGAGGGCACCGGTGAAGCGGAAGCAATGCTCGAAGCGGCGGAGCGCAAGATCTACGCTCTGCGTCAGGACAGGACGGTAGGCGGTCTGGTGCCGGTATCCACGGTAGTCCAGAGTGTGTACGAGAGCCTTTCCAAGGCGGCAAGCTCCGGCTCCAAGATCCCCGGACTTTCCACGGGACTTCCGGATATAGACCGCAATATCCTCGGGCTTAACAAGGGCGAACTCATACTTATCGCAGCAAGACCCGGCATGGGCAAGTCCGGTATCGCAATGAATATCGCACTCCATGTCGCAAAAAGCTCCGGCAAGACGGTGGCGGTATTCAACCTCGAAATGTCGAGGGAGCAGCTTGTAAACAGACTTCTCTCCGGTGAAGGACTTATACCATCGCAGAACCTTCTCACGGGTCAGCTCAGTGCGGAGGAGTGGAAGCGGGTAGGCACGGCGGCGCAGTCGCTTTACGCCACCGATATGCGCATCGACGACAATCCCACGCTTACGGTCGCCGATATGAGCGCACAGTGCCGCAGACTGAATAATCTCGGCCTTGTAGTCATCGACTACCTACAGCTTATGCAGTCGGCAGGCGGCAGCAAGGGCTACAGTAACGAGAACCGTCAGCAGGTCGTATCGGATATAAGCCGTATGCTGAAGATCATGGCAAAGGAGCTGAATGTTCCGGTCATATGCCTAAGCCAGCTCAGCCGTAACTGTGAGACGAGACCGAACAAACGCCCCATACTCTCCGACCTCAGAGAGTCGGGTGCCATTGAGCAGGATGCGGATGTCGTAATAGGACTTTACCGTGACGGGTATTACAATAAAGAGACGGAGAATCCCAATCTTGCCGAGGCGATAATCCTCAAAAACAGAAAGGGACAGACGGGAACGATAAACCTCACATGGCTGCCCGAGTACACCACCTTCGCCTCATGTGATACAAGATACAACGAAGATGATTATTGATCTCATAAAACGCTATAACATGCTCAGACCCGGCGACCGTGTTCTGTGTGCGGTGTCGGGCGGAGCGGATTCCATGTGCCTTTTGCGCTGGATGCAGGACAATGCATCCGAACTCGGCATAACGGTCATGGCGGCACACTTCAATCATTGCCTTCGCGGTGAGGAGTCCGACAGGGACGAAAAGTTCGTCAATGATTATTGCCGTGAAAACAGGATAAGCCTTGCCGGAGGCAGGGGCGATGTTGCGGCACTTGCCAAAAATACAGGCAGAAGCATAGAGGACGCCGCAAGAGCGATGCGGTACTCTTTCCTGAAGGACGCTGCAAAGCGCATGGGCTGCAATAAGATAGCTACGGCCCACAATGCGGAGGACAATGCCGAGACCATGCTTTTAAACCTCGCAAGGGGTACCGGAGCAAAGGGACTCACCGGTATACCGCCGGTGAGAGACGAGTTTATTCGACCGCTTTTATCGACGACGAGAGCGGAGATACTCGACTACCTCGAAAAATGCGATGTCTCATATGTGACGGACAGTACAAATCTCACTGATGAGTATACAAGGAATAAGCTGCGGCACAGAGTCATGCCGGTCATGGCGGAACTGAATCCCTCATTTGCGGTGGCGGCACTGCGAACGGCGGAGAGCCTGCGGGACGATGATGCCTGCTTGAACGCAATGGCAAAGCGGTTCACGGATGAAAACTTTAAAGACGGCTCATTGCCGGCATCGGAGCTTGCATCACTGCCAAGGGCGGTCGCGGTAAGGGTTCTGCGCATTATCTGCGGCAGGGGACTGAGCTTTGTTCAGGCGGAGTCGATCCTCGCACTGCTTAGATCGCCGCAAAACCGCTTTACGGATATTCAGGGGATGCGCATTGCCCGTGACAGGGACAGAATAGTGTTCGGAACGGCGACGCAAAAGCTGGGAAGCTATGTCATTCCCATTGACGGCAGCATCGATATTCCTGAGGCGGGACTCAGAGTTTCCGCAAAAATCATAGAAAATTGCAAAAAAATCGATAACATTCACAATTTCGACTTTAAATATTCGGGCGTTTGTGGTAGCATATCCCTCACACCTCGATCAAACGGCGATAAGATACGCTTTTTGGGCAGAGGCTGCACCAAAAGTTTAAAGGAGCTTTTCCGTGAAAGTGACATACCCGTAGGCCGCAGGGACATGATACCGGTGCTGCGGGACAGGGAGGGACCGATCGCGGTCCTCGGAATGGGCATTGCGGAAAGGGTCGCACCCAAGTCGGGAGACACGGTATTGCGTGTTAAAATAAATAAATTATATACTACGGGAGAAAATGAGAAAGATGAGAAATGATATCGAAAGTGTTTTCTTTACCGAGGAAGCGATAGCCGAAAAGGTCGCAGCCCTCGGAGCACAGATCTCAAAGGATTTTGAAGGCAAGGATCCCATATTCGTCGGCGTACTCAAGGGCTGCTTTGTGTTCATGGCAGACCTTATGCGTCATGTGACTATTCCTTGCTCCGTCGATTTTATGGCGGTTTCGTCCTACAGAGGCACCACCTCCACCGGCGCGGTAGAGATCCAGAAGGATCTCAAGGAGAATATCGAAGGTCGCCACATTATCATGGTCGAGGACATTCTCGACTCCGGCTTGACACTCAGCTACCTCAAGAATCACCTTGAGGGTCGTAAGCCCGCATCCTTCACCATTGCGACACTGATGGATAAGCCCTCACGCCGCAAGGCTCCCGTTTATGCTCAGTATTCATGCTTCGAAGTACCCGATGCTTTTGTCGTCGGTTACGGACTTGATTATAACGAAAGATACCGCAATCTGCCCTACATCGGCGTTTTGAAGCCCGAGATCTACATGGGCGAATAAGAAAGAAGTGATAGTTTGAACCCCAAGCGAAACAGATCCAGAGACATAGGCTTTTATGTGATCCTGCTTATTATGACCATGGTCATAATATTCACCATTGTGAGCGGTGGCGAAAAGGAGACCATATCCTACTCCGAGGTGTACGATCTTTTTGAAAGCGAAAAGGTCAAATCCTTTGAGTACAACGGCAGCAACGATACCATCACCATGAATGTCCGTGACGATGACGGTGACGGCACCCACAAGGTGGAGTTCGAGATATACAGCTTTTCACTGTTTTACGAGGACTTCGGCGATCTCATAAAGGAACAGAGCGAAAAAGGCATAATAGTGGAATATGACATCAGCCAGCCTCAGACCAACTGGTGGGCTGCACTTATTCCCTATGTTATAATGTTCGGTCTTATCATCCTGCTGTGGTACATCATGATGAATAAGGCAAACGGCGGCGGCGGTGCAAACGGCATCGGCAAATTCGGCAAAGCCCGCACAAGACTCGGCAGCGAAGAGAAGAACAAAAAGACCTTCCGTGATGTTGCAGGTGCCGATGAGGAAAAGGAAGAGCTTGCGGAGATCGTGGAATTCCTGCGTGATCCCAAGGCGTTTACAGGCATGGGCGCACGCATACCCAAGGGCGTTTTGC
>CAZLSN010000049.1:0-10517 GCA_964562265.1 uncultured Oscillospiraceae bacterium | reverse complement strand
AAGTGAGGCTTTAAAGTAAAGCAAATTATTTGTAATACACACCCAAAACATTCTCGTGAGGGTCTGTGCTTTTGCCAACTTTCAGCTCGAAGGTTATCTCGAATGTTCTGTACCACGGAAGCCGTAAGCCGCTCATTTCAACGCCGCCCCAACCCCGCTCGGTATACGGTGACAGTGAGCTTATGAAATTACTGCTCTCAAGGCTTTCGATAAGCGTGGGCACACGCTCGTCCATGAGCCTTTTCAGCTCATCATTCACCGTATCGGGGTCTGTTTTGGTGGCGTACAAATTATTCGGATCGCCGCCGAGCTGATCCTTTACATACGATGCAAGGAGCGGCCTAACATCGTCACGGTAGCAAATGTCACGGATGAGGACATCCGCAAGCGTACACATATGGCCGTATTCCGAAAGCTCCGTTCCCTCTCCGTGCTTCAGGTAGGCGTAGCGTGCAACACCGTGGCTCAGTGCCGTGCCGGTGAGGTTTGCAAGATCCAAAAGTCCTGCGTAGGCTATGAGCTTTCCAAGCTCCGTGTCCTCCGTCAGTCTCGTTCTGAAATAGTCGCCGTAGGCGGTATTGGAGCCGTCCATCAGTATCACCGGTGAGCCGTTTTTTAAGCAGTCATTCAGATAATCTATCAGCTCATCGCAGTATTCTTCGGCTTTGCTCTCGTCCTTTGGCTTTGTGAGAACGCAGATCTTCAGCTCCGCTCCCGCATTTTCACTTATTCCGAAGTAGTCCATATGCTGCCGCACAAGCTCACTTAAGGGTCTGTAATCGAACTGGCAGGCGTTTTCGTCTTCCATTCCGCCGAAGTACTTTACCTCGGCGCAGGCTCCCTGCCACTCGATCTCCTCAAGGTACATGGAGCAAAGTGCCTTGAAGCCCATATCGTCCACTCCCGACAGCAGGGTATCGCAGTCACGGAGGCGGCTTTCGATATAGGCTATCTCGTTTGTCTGAACGCAGTTTGACACCGATGAATCGTCGATGCCGTAGAGTATCGTGAAAATGCCGTCGTCATTTGATGTAAGGCGCAGAAGCTCATCCGAGAGTCTGAGCTTTCGCTCCCTTGACTGAGTAAAGCGCAGCATATCGTCGCTTGTATATCCCTTGGGGGGCGGCAGCTCATTTCCGTTTTCGTCAAGCCCATAGGCGTTTATGACACTCGAAAGACTCAGCTCATCGCCGCTTATCGTCGGTCTTGCAAAGGAAAAGTATTCTCTTATATTGCTGTAGTCCTCGGCGGTATAGCCACTATAGCCGATGGTCGGTGCAAGGCGCATTACGCTGTCCAGCAGCCAAACACGGTTATTTTCGTCCTCCGAGAGCAGGCTCAGTGTCATCTCAAGAAGCTGCGCTTCGGTGACGACAGTGCCGTCGGAGAGCGTCACAGTTCCGTTTATATCCCCCGACCTCGATGCGCACAGACCGCCGGAAACGAGCTGATCCACGAAGATTATATAACGGTCGCAGCCGTCCTTTTCGCAGGAGACAAGCCAATCGTAGATCGCCGCCCTGTCCCCGATTTGAGTGCCGGGCTGGCCGTCAAGCCTCGTCGAAAAATCGTCGAGTGAGGGCATGATGAGCTCATAGTCAAGTGACTGTGCCATATAGACCATGCACTCATAATTATTCGGTCTGTCATCAAGCGGAAGGTATGCTATCTTCTTCGTATTCTCCGTAATCGGCGGATCGGTGGGGACGGTTGTCACAACTGAACACGCCGACAGCAAAAGCACGATGCACAGAAGCAGGCATAAGAATTTCTTTGACATATTCAATCTTTCCGTTTTTTACAGTTTGCGGAGCAATTCTTACAGTCACCGCAGTGACCGTCTCGTCTTATACTGCGTATGGCGAAATAGCCCCAGACGCAAAGACCCAGTATTATTACTATTTCCATCACAGTATCAGTCCTGCAACAAGGTATACGATGTAGGCAACTATCCATGCCACACAGCACTGTGCCACAACGACACCGAATGCCTTGAGTCCTCCGCCGATCTCACGCTTTATTGCGGATATCGCCGCAACACAGGGTGTATACAGCAGTGCAAAGGTGAGGAAGCTCACTGCACTTTGCGTGGTGAATACTCCCGTGAGTGCGACCGCAAGCTGATCCGCACCGACGTTCATGAGTACTCCCATGGTGCTGACGACCGCTTCCTTTGCCATGAGTCCGGTTATAAGACTTGTCGCTATACGCCAATCGTCAAAGCCCAAGGGTGCAAACACGGGTGCTATCAGGCTGCCTATGAGTGACAGCAGACTGCTGTCGTCTCCTGCCTGAACGATATTAAGGTGGGCATCGAAATGCTGCAAGAACCATATGACTATAGTTGCCGCAAATATTATCGTGAATGCTCTGCGGATAAAGTCACTTGCCTTTTCCCACATAAGCAGCAGTACGCTTTTGAGTGAAGGCATACGGTAGTTGGGAAGCTCCATGACAAAAGGCACGGGCTTGCCGGTAAAGCTTGTTTTGCTGAGTATTTTTGCCGCGATAACGCCGGTCACCATGCCGCCAACATACAAAAGGGTCATGACCAAAAGTCCCTGTCCGGGGAAGAATGCGGCGGTGAACAGTGCGTAAATGGGGATCTTTGCGGAGCAGCTCATGAAGGGAACAAGGAGCATGGTCATCTTCCTGTCCCTGTCCGACGAGAGGGTTCTCGTTGCCATTATCGCAGGTACGGAACAGCCGAAGCCTATGAGCATGGGGACAAAGCTTCGTCCTGATAAGCCTATCTTTCGCAGGAGCTTATCCATTACAAAGGCTACTCTCGACATATAGCCCGTGTCCTCAAGTATCGAGAGGAAGAAAAACAGCACGACGATTATCGGCAGGAAGCTGAGCATGCTTCCGACACCCGCAAATACGCCGTCAATGACAAGGCTCTGCACCACGGGGTTTAAGCCGTATTCGGTGAGGAGAGCATCGACCCATACCGTGAATGCGTCTATGCCGTCCGCCAAAAGGTCAGAAAGATTCTGACCTATGACATCAAAGGTCATCCAGAAGATAAACGCCATGATCGCAAGGAAGGTCGGTATGGCGAGGTACTTGTGCGTAAGTATCCTGTCTATCTTAACGCTGCGCTGCTGCTCACGGCTTTCCTTGGCTCTGACCACCGTTTCGGCACATATCTTCTCGATAAAGCAATAACGCATATCCGCAAGGGCTGCGTTGCGGTCAAGTCCGCTTTCGCTTTCCATCTCAAGAGATGCGTGCTCCACAAGCTCAAGCTCGTTTTCACTGAGTCCGAGGCGTTTTATTATCTCCTCGTCCTGCTCTATAACTCTTGTCGCCGCAAATCTTGACGGCACTCCGATGGCGTCGGCATGGTCCTCGACGACATGGCTTACGGTATGTATGCAGCGGTGGACGGGACCTGCGCCGCAAAAGTCAACTTTTTGGGGCTTTTGCTTTTTCCTTGCGGTCTCAAGCGTCAGCTCCAAAAGCTCCTCAACGCCGTCGTTCTTCGCAGCGGCTATCGGCACCACGGGGATACCGAGCTTTTTTGACAGTCCATCGACATCGACGGAGCCGTGATTACCCAAAAGCTCATCCATCATATTTAATGCCAGCACCATCGGTTTGCCCATCTCCGCAAGCTGGAGCGTGAGATAGAGGTTGCGCTCGATATTCGTCGCATCGACGATGTTAATTATGGCATCGGGTGCGCTGTCGATTATAAAGTCCCTCGTCACGACCTCCTCACCGGAGTAAGGGCGGATCGAATATATGCCGGGAAGATCGACAAGGGTGCAGTCCTTCTGACCCTTTATATCACCCATCTTATGCTCAACGGTAACGCCGGGGAAGTTGCCGACATGCTGGTTTGAGCCGGTGAGTTGATTGAAAAGCGTCGTCTTGCCGCAGTTTTGGTTGCCAACCAATGCAATTACCATACTTATGCCTCCTCACGGGGGACGACCTCGATCTTTGCCGCATCGTCCTTGCGCAGCGTCATGGTGTAGCCTCTGAGGCTTATTTCTATCGGATCACCCAAGGGTGCCATCTTGCGTATTGATATTTCGGTTTTGGGGATTATGCCCATGTCAAGAAGGTGGTTGCGAAGAGTCCCCTCGCCGCCCACGCTTGTTATTATCGCTTTCTTACCTATCGGGAGCTTGTCCAAAGTCATAAAAATTCCCTCCATGTTAGTCCTCTCTAACCAATCAGTTTAGTCTAACACGGAGGGTTTGTCAATAATAAGACTCAGTGTCCACTGTTTTTCTTATCAAGAATCCGTTTAATATCCGCAAGACGGTCTTTATATGCGGCATATATTATCTCCTCGTACTTGAGCTTCGGTGAAGCTACGCCGAGAAGCGTCATGATATACTTCACAAATTCGGGGTTCATCATAAGAAACGGCCCGACTATTGAGGTCGAAATGAAGTTCTTTATATGAACACCTTCGAGCTTGCTTTTCATATTGCGTCCCGTGCCGAGGAGCTGAGTTGCCAGTCCGTACTTCTCCTCGCCGTAGGTCTGCGAAAATTCCGCCTTGAAGCCCACAAGCTGCACACCGTCAAAGTCGCAGGATACTATGTCGCTGTGGCGGTGCATCATGTCACGCTTTGCGTAAAACGGAACAAGCCCCAGTGCGGGGATGCGGCTGCCGTCGTCGTTCTCTATATACTCATAAAACACCTCACCGGCGTTCGAGGTCATCAAAAACACTGTGCCTGCATCCATAAGCTCACGGAGGCGTTCCCTGTGCGGCATAAGTCTGTCTATCGCCCACTCCTGCGCACGCTCCGTCATTGCTCCCATCATGAGCATGTCAACGCTTTCGGATACGAAGGCGGGTTCGTCGTTCAGATGAGTTTCGACAAACTCCGCATCCGGCATACACTCCTTGAGATAGCGGTGGTTCCATGCGTCACCGAAAAGCTCCGCCACCTCGGGAAACAGTACTTCTATCTTCATGCCCTGCCCGCTCCTCTCTTTTCGATCTCACTCAGTACCGATGCCTTGACCTTTTCCGTAAGAGGCATCGTCGTCATATCATGCAAGATAAAGACCTTGTCGGTATCGCGAAGCTCAAGCTCCGCCGCAGCATCCAATTCATTTGCAACGCATCTGAGCTTTTCCTCGGGAATACCCGCAAGCAGAAGGCGCAGATGATAGTCATGCACTCTGATCCCTGCTGCGACGACTCGCTTAATGCTCTCGTCATTTAACAGCTCATAGTCCGCATCGTATATCCATGTCATGTTCTCGGTGGTCTTGCGGTACTCCGGCGCATCAAGCATTAGAATGACCTCTTTGTTCCCCGGTTCGGAGCGCATGAAGTCGAAAACTATCGAGCTTGCAACGGGATTCTGGCGTTTTGCCATGTTTGTTACGACCTCGATGCCGTTTCTTTCGCTCTTTGAATAGCGGCTCTTAATTATGCTCATGTGGGAAAAACTCTTTGCAATGCTCTCTGCCGAAAGTCCGAATGTGCGCAGAAGCGTTACCGCCGTCACTTGATTGTATATATTGAATATGCTGTCGCTTACTATGGGGTAGGTCTCGGTTTCACCGTTATGACGAACGGTGAAGCATGCGTTTTCAAAGTCGGGGCTTGCGCTGAAGTCGGCGTCGGGTGATCTGAGACCGCAGTTCGGGCAATGCATCCTGCCTATGTGATGGTAGCGGACATATTCGTACTCCGGTATATGACCGCAAACGGGACATACCCTTGCGTCGTTTATGATATTTACACATTCGCTCTTGTCACCCGGCAGTCTCTCGATAGAGAAATAAGCTCTCGGATTATCGGCTTTCAGCCTACAGCTTACGGGATCATCGGCATTTAATATCATGAATGTGTCGTCGGGGATCGCCTTGTCGATTATCGAGAATATGAATTCGGTATGTGCATTGCGCTGTATCGAGTCACGGAAGAGATTGGTGCATACAGTGTAGTCGGGATGGATGAAGGGATAGATGCGCAGGGAGCTGCGTTCATCGACCTCAAGCAGTGCGACCTTTTCCTTCACATGACCGCCAAGGCTTGCCGCACCCAGAAGTGCGCTGGCGATACCGGCGTCGGTGTTGGAACCGGCTTTGTTGTTCAGCACCTTCATGCCGCTGTCAGTCAGTATGTCGAGTATCATGTTGCAGCAGGTAGTCTTGCCGTTCGTTCCCGTGACGGTTATGATCTTCTCCGGCTTTTCGGCTCTTGCCAAGAAGTCGGGGCAGATCTTCAGCGCAAACTTTCCGGGGAGATAGCTTGCGTTCCTGCCAAGCAAATGCATGAGCAGCATTATAGCCTTGCTAACCCACAGTGCCGCGTAAAATCTCAGATTCTTTTTCTTTTGCATCCCTTTCCCTCCTTTGGGTCTATCTTTTTTATTATACCCGACCGGAAAGAATATGCAAGTTTAATTTAAAAACCATGTAAAAATGCATCGCAGAGTTTGCAGCTCACAGCGGCAAAGATATTATAATTCATTCTCTGTCGGGCAGCAGACTGCGAAAAATTGCCGAAAAAACCACACTCAAATGAGTGTGGTTTTTACGACTTTATCTCCGGCGACGATGTACAGGGTGTCGCCGATATATAAGCCCCTTGCACCGTAGTACAATTCGCCGCAGGCTATGCTGTCTTGCAGGGCAAAGCCCTCCGCTTCGGTGTAGGAATACACGCAATAGCTGTTTGCCACGGCAAAGCCTATGAGATTTTTCTCCGGAGCCACGAGCATTGCCTTATGATTGTATAAGGCCTCGGAATCGCTCCCCGGTATGGCAAGGGCGTTTTTCGCCGTGACATTACTCTTGTCGGAGGTATCGAACATCACAAGCTTGAGTCCCGTTGTCACCGCTTTGCCTGCTTCGTTTTCCACCGCTTCATAGCCGAAGCCTAAAAGTCTGCCCTCGGTCCACGGATAGAGATATTCCGAGAAGCCGCTTATTTTATATTCGCTCAATATCACGGGATTTTTCGGATCTTTGAGGCAGACCGCAAATAGCGGATCGACCTCACGGAAGGTGCAGAAGTAGGCATATTCACCGTCAAAGCGTACCGAAAGAACAAACTCGTCCTTTGCCAAGCCCTCTATCGAGGCGACCGGCTTAAGCTGCTCATCGAAAACATACAGGGCGTTTTCGCTTACGCTTTCCTCTTCCGACCAATCGATGTTTACAAAGTCGTGCTTTTCATCCGTATACTGATTATAAATATCGTTTGAAACGCAGGCAACGACTCTGAACATTCCGTCGTATTCATCCATTGCAAACTGCCCGTCGAGCACACCGGGTACGGTGCAGCTTCCGGAAAGCTTGAGATCCGAAAGTGAGATGCGGCAAATATTCGTCTTCTGTGTGGTTTTTATTTTCTCGACATTGTACTGATCCTCGGTGTAGCTTCCGATCGTCTCCTCGGTATAATCGGCAGAGGCGACATACATTGCCTCATAGCTCATGTAAATGAGGCTGCCGCCGCCGAGGGCTGCTGTGTGCTTTGTGTTCTCACCGCTTATGGCATCGTATTCGCATAAAACGGTGTAGCTCGCATCGGGAGAGCCTGCCATAAGGCAAATGCGGTCACAGTCCATGGTCTCGGCTTTGCCGTTGCAGCGCATGGTGGGTACATAGCTTTCCGGCTCATCTTCATCGGGATCATTCACTATACAAAGGCTTGAGACGACATAGAGCTTATCACCGTAAAGTCTGCTGCTTTCAAGGATTCCGTCCTGCGATGCGGTGCTTATGAGCCTGGGGGCGGATTTGCTTTGAATGTCAAACACAAAAATGCAGCTTTGTGTCCGCTGTTTTTCGTTTGTATAATTGTAATAATCATACGCAAAGTATTCGCTACCGATGAGTATCAGCCTCTCCCCGCTGACATACATATCCGTAAAGAGCAGGTCGCCGTCTGCCAATTCGGAAGCATTGAGCATGCAGACCTTTGCCGTATTTTCGCCGTCTGCCTTAAAAATATGCAGCTTATTGTCGCATAAGGAATAGATATACTCTCCGTCCGTCTTAACACAGTCGCCCTCATCTATTCCCTGCACCTGAACCGTAGTGCCGCTGTGATCCGTTGAGCTTACAGTTTCGGTCGCTTCGTTTATGAGTGCATCCGATCCGAAACGGGTTGCCCTGCTTTTCATTGCGGTCCTTACCGCCGTGTATATCTGCGAATAGTCATCCGCAACATAGGCATTCGCCTGCGGAACATATTCCTTTTCGGGTGCGGTGACGATGCGCAGGCAAACTACAAGCACCGCACAAAGAAGCATTGCGATAAAGCGTTTCATAAAGCACCTCCGGATATTAGTTTCGCTTATTATGACGCTTTACATTCAAAAAAGTTCCGCAAATATATTAAATTATTTTCGGAGTATATCGCCAATCTTCCCCGCCTTTTCGTTCACTCTCGCGTTCAAAGCCGAGAACATACAGATCGTGGGCATCTGAGCAAAGCTCAAAAAGCTTCACACTCTTATCATCAAGGTCTTTTACCGAAGCGGACTTTGTTATGATCGGGATAGAGCTTTTCTTTTTTGCCTCTTTGAGTACTGCGCAGCCCTTTTCATTTGCCGCAAGCACCCTCGCATACGGCGGTATGCCCATGGCGGCGTTTTTATCGATGCCGAGTGCGGCGCAGAGCAGTATCCTTCGTATGCGGCTCAAGGCATAGCGTTTGGATTTTGCCGCCATTGCGATCGAATCGATGCTCGTTTCCTTCCGAACGGCGGCTGCTATACGGTCGTTGAGCCCCTCCCCGCAGTCGGGAGCCATTGCAAAATCACTCGCCGTAAGGCATCTGAGCCTTGAGACAAGGGCAATATCGAGAGAATTTGAAAATACAGGGCCTCGTCCGGCAGCATTTTCACGCTCATAAACGGTCAGCGCAGTGTAGGGTATGTCATCGGAAATGCTGCCGCCGCCTTCGGCAATGCTCCGTATCATGGATGCGGAGCGCGGAAGGACATCCTCCGCCGTATCGTGTCCCGCTCCCTCTCTTTTTATCGTGAACGGCGCAATATCCAAGCCCTGTCCTATTACAGCCTTTATATACTCGATACCGAGGATGTTATTCGGGGACGAAAGAAGCTGCGCTAAGGCGGGATCCATGCCCTCCACCGCCTTCTGCCTTGCAGCGGCAAAGCTTATCCCCTCGTTTGAGCTGAGTGCCTTGCGTATATTTTCATCAGCAGCGTCGCTTAAAAGGAGTTTTGCAGCCCTTGTGAGTGCCTCTGCGTCCCCCGATTCCGAACCGAAAGATATTTCATCCGCAACTCCCAAAGCCCCCAGAACGCCGACTGCGCCTCTTGCAAATCCCTCCGCCGATGACAACGCCCACGGGGTCGGGAGTTCAATGACAAGATCAATGCCGCTTTTGACTGCGGCTTCGGCCCTTGCGAATTTCGAGTACATGGCGGCGGAGCCTCGCTGCACAAAATCACCCGACATAACGCACACAAGTGCGCAGTCCTCCTCCGATGCTTTTCGGCTCAATGCGGCATGGTAAGCGTGACCCTTATGGAAGGGATTGTACTCCCCGACTATGCCGATGACCTTCATTTTGCCGCCTCCTTAAAAAATTCCTTGCTTTTTATTCAAAATGTATTAGAATGTTATGGTGACAATTATACAGTTAAAATTGCATTTTTACAATAAGAAAGGAATTTTGTAATGAAGATTCTTGTTATCAACGCAGGCAGCTCCTCCCTCAAGTATCAGCTCATCGATATGGAGACCGAAACCGTTATGGCTAAGGGTCTCTGTGAGCGTATAGGCATCGACGGTCACTTAAAGCACAGCCCCCTGACCGGTGATAAGCCCGTATTCAATGAGGACATTCCCCTCCCCACCCATGCAGAGGCAATTGCCGCCGTCATCGAAAAGCTTACCAGCGAGGAATACGGTGTCGTCGCTTCCATGAAGGAGATCGACGCTGTCGGTCATCGTGTCGTTCACGGCGGCGAGAAGTTCGCTTCCTCCGTCCTGCTCACCGATGAGGTCATCAAGGCAGTTGAGGAATGCACCCCCTTCGCTCCCCTGCACAATCCCGCAAACATCACCGGCATCAATGCATGCCGTGAGGTAATGGGCGATGTTCCCATGGTAGGCGTTTTCGATACCGCTTTCCATCAGACCATGCCCGGCAAGGCATACATGTACGCTGTCCCCTATGATTACTACAAGAACGACGGCATCCGTCGCTACGGCTTCCACGGCACCTCTCACCGCTATGTCTCCGGCCGCTGCGCAGAGCTCATGGGCAAGCCCATTGAAGAGCTTAAGATCGTCTCCTGCCACATGGGCAACGGCAGCTCAATCGCAGCTATCGACGGCGGCAAGTGCGTCGATACCTCCATGGGCTTCACCCCCCTGGTAGGTCTCCCCATGGGTACCCGCTGCGGCGATCTCGACGCAGGCGTTATCCAGTTCATCATGAACAAGTACGGCATGAACATCGACGAGATGCTCAACATCCTCAACAAGAAGTCCGGTGTTCTCGGCGTTTCCGGTGTTTCTTCCGACTTCCGTGATCTTGACAATGC
>CAZLSN010000048.1:2260-10534 GCA_964562265.1 uncultured Oscillospiraceae bacterium | reverse complement strand
GTTTCCGGCTTGTATTTGCTGAGTTTTTTCGGAATGAAGCTTATGCGACAAAGGGGATAATACGGATGCTGTAAGGGGCAATATTAGGGCGCGCTATGGAATGATCTTAATACGCGAGAAAGGAGGAAAAGTTTTAATGGCAAAAACTGTCAAGCCCTCAAAGCTTATTCTCGGCTTTGTAGTAGTGCTTGCGGTCATACTCATTGCTGCTTTCTCATTGAGCTCACAGGCAAATGCAGACAACATTTCCGATGACTATTGGGGAAAGGTAGACGACGATTTCATGTCGGCAGAGGGTCATAACTTCAAGGCCGGTCCTCACTTCTACCTGCTCATCGAAAACTACATGTTCCTGCCAGATGATGCGACCATCACCTTTGATTGCCCCATTTGGGGATACCATCAGACGCTCACCAAGCAGAACCTTATCGGAAGACTCGGCTATGTTCGTCTTCCCGCCGATGTCAGAGTGACCATTTCTTCCGCTACCTATACCGGTAACTATTGGCACACTGCTGACCTCACGGTAGAAGGCTCTCAGCTTTTCTACACGGGAACCCTCATTCCGGGTATTGACAACACCGTTTATGCCGATTCGTGCGACATCTTTATGATCGGACCCATCGGAGGCCACATTGTCGGCCTTTGGGCAGGTCTCGGTGATCGCATTAACACCACCCCCGGTGGTCCCGATGTCCCCGGTGGTCCCGACGATCCCAGTGGTCCCGATGATCCCAGTGGTCCCGATGATCCCAGTGGGCCCGACGATCCCAGTGGTCCCGACGATCCCAGTGGTCCCGACGATCCCAGTGGTCCCGACGATCCCAGTGGTCCCGACGATCCCAGCGGTCCCGACGATCCCAGTGGTCCCGATGATCCCAGTGGTTCCGACGATGACGGCGACGATCCCAAGGATCCTCCCAAAACCGGATTTGAGAGACCCTATGTGATCCTCGGCGCAATCGCAATAGTCAGCTTCATGATATTCGCAGCAACTACTTACCGCAAGAAGAAAAACTGATCAAATGTGGGTGATCGGTTGACTTTAGGAGTAATTTTTATTAAAATAGGAAACGGTCATTGACCGCTTCCTATTTTAATTTTTCAGGGAAAAACTATGAGTACAACGAAAGTAATTAAACTACTGCTGAGAATATTGTCACTCATCGTCTTCCTCGTCTGTGTCGGAGTGTTGGTGTTTTACCTCGTATCCGATGCGAGGGAGCGTGCCGTAAACGACGATGTGAGCGACCTTAAAAATAACGGCACCGAGCTGCCTTCGGTGTTGGATGAATATGCGGGACTGTATGCCGAGAACGAGGACACGATTGGATGGCTGACGATCAAAGGGACGAAGATTGATTATGTCGTAATGTACGCCCCTGATGAGATCGAAAAGTACCTGAGAACGGACTTTTACGGCAACCACGCAACTGGCGGCTGTCTGTATGTCGATGAGTATTGCGACATTTTCAATTCCGATAATCTCATCATCTACGGCCATAATATGCAAAACGGGACGATGTTTGCAGACTTGCTGAAGTATGCCGATGCCGATTTCGGAGCGACTCATTCCCGCATCCGCTTTGACACGATATACGAAAAGCATGAGTACGAGCTTGTCGCCGCAATATACACAGACCTAAAGGGCGACAGGGACACCGGCTTTCTCTATTATGAATATACCGGAGCAAACGACAAGGAAAAGTTTGCGCTGTATTCCGAGTTTATAGAGAAAAACAGGATATACGAAACGGGAGTGAGCCTTGAGGAAGGGGACAGGATATTGACCCTCTCCACCTGCTCATACCATACGACGAACGGAAGATTTATCCTCGTCGCAAGACAGATAAGCGAATAAAAAAACAAAGCCTGCCGGGAGAAACGGCAGGCTTTTAATATATCCGGAGAAGGAGAAAGGAAGACCTTTTTGAGGCAAGAAATAGTTGGGGGAAATGTCTCCGAATATATTTTACGAATTAGAGGCTCTTATCGAACCTAGCAAGCATGACGGCGCACTGAGCGCGGGTGCAGTCACCGTCGGGGTCAAGGGTGGTGAGGGTGGTACCCTTAATGATGCCGTTTGCAACGGCCCAGCGCATAGCGGGCTTTGCAAAGGAGTCGACCTTGCCTGCGTCAACATACTGAACGAGCATCGGCCAACTTGCATTGGGATCAACACCGGCAAAGGCACAGGCGTAGCGATAGAGCATAGCGGCAAATTCTTCTCTGGAAATGAACTGATCGGGCTTGAAGGAGCCGTCGTTGTAGCCCATGATAACACCGCTGTTGTACGCCCAGATCACCGCATCGGTGCAATATCTTCCGTCTGCCACATCACTGAAATGATGATTAAGACCGGAAACATCGGGGGAGCCGTTTATTCTGTACAGGACGGTTGCGACCATGCCACGGGTCATTACGCTGTCGGGCTCGAAGGTCGTGGCGATAACACCTTTCATAAGGCCGTTGTTGTAGCAATATTTGACATCATCATAGCACCAGTAGCCCTTGGGAACATCGACGAAGGGGAGGTCTGCCTCGGGAATGACGGAGAGGATCTGCTCTGCCATATAGCGATGACCTGCGAGTGTGGGGTGGACTTTAATGAGCATGTATGCAAAGAAGTAACGCTCGTCTAAGCTCATTGAGAACAACTCGGTGCCAATTACATCGGCGTAGTAATATTCAAGCTTTCCGCCCTCATAGCTCTTTATGAAGTTGTTGATTTTATTAATAGTGGGTTGAATAAGTGCGGTTAAATCGAGATCGGAATCACTGCTGAGCCTGAAATGTGAAAAGGGATTATACACGCCAACACCGATAACGGTTATGTCGGGGTTAAGCTCATAGATCTTCTCCATGCAGGCATCGAAGTTTACAACGAACTGATCGTAGGTTTTGTCAAGAGTCTCGGTGAGGATTTTAATTACATCGGCAAGCATGCCTACGGTTTCGGCATACTCTATAAGCTTTATGAAAGCCTGACCGATGCTGCCACCATTGTCGAGGAAGTCTTTAATACTCTGGAGAGTGGGGTCGGTGGTGTTTGAGGTCATTCTCAGAACAACCATGTTCAGAGCAAGGGAAAGCACATCGTTGGAGCCGACATTAATGCTCATGATGTCGGCTTGCTTGACCTTTTCGGGGTAGTTTACATATGCATTAATCCTATCGAGGTCTTCAAGCGTGAAACCGTTGCCGTCGGTATCAAACCAGGTGTTGTCCCAATAAAGGGTTTCATCATATTCATTAAATACGCCCTCGAGGAAGTAGCGGAACTCGACCGCCCTCAGACCGCTTCTGGCACACTGCAAAAGCTCTGCGTCAAGAGCCTCCGCAACGAGAGAGTGGTAAGCAGTGGGAACTGCGGCAAAGTCATAGCCCTGATAAATGTAATCGGGATCATACACAGTGGTATAGTCGTCGGTTTCCTGGTCGAGGATTAATTCACTGCCGTCTTTGGTGAGAGCATAGCCTGCTGCGATACTGTCTCCTACGCACATATAGTATTCATAATCACGGTATTTTTTAACGCCATCATCCGCAAAAGCGGGGATGCAAATGCTGAATACAAGCAGTATACAGAGGAAAAAGCTTATAGTTCTTTTCATTTTAGACGCACTCCTTTAATTCGTGGTTTCCGATATTGGCGTAAATATCGGAAAGCTTCTTATAGTCTATCTTGCCCATGCCGGTCTCGGGAAGATAGTCGGTAAAGCAGATCTCATAGGGTACTGCTGCGGTCTCAAGCGCTTCCTTGCACATGCCAAAAAGTTCCTCTTTCATGCGGGCGAGGTCTTTGGAGTCTTTAATGTCGGTCTCAACGACAGCTATGGGACGCTGACCCTGTGCATGGTCCCAGTCACGGATGCCGACAACGGCGCAGGCGAGTACATTCTTGTGCTTACTGAGAACGCTTTCAACATGGGTGGGGAATACCTTGTGACCGTTAAAGAGAATTATCATTCTCTTGATCCTGCCCTTTATGTAGATAAAGCCGTCGGAGTCCATATGACCCAAGTCGCCGCTGTGTACCCACATGCTGCCGTCGGAGTGGCGGCGCAGTACCTTGTCGGTCTCTTCCTTATTGTTGAGATAGCCGAGCATGATGCCGGGGCCGCTTATGCAGATCTCACCCTCTTCACCATAGCCAAGCTCACGATCGGTGTCGGGAGCGAAAATACCTATCGTTGTGGTGAGCAGGGGGTAGCCAACGGACTGGCTTCTGAAATTGCCGTTGCAGCAGCAGGAAACTGCGGATGATGCCTCACTCATGCCGTAGCCCTGCGAAAGGGGATAGGCGCAGCCGTGATCTTTGAGGAAGTTATTCAGCTTTTCTTCCAGACCGAGGTTCATCGTGTCGCCGCCGGAACCTGCTGTCTTGAAAAAGCTGAGGTCAAAGCCGTTTCTCATCTGCTTGCTGTTCATCAGCTTTTCATAATGAGAGGGGACCATGAGCGTATGCTCGGGGCGGTACTTCTTAATGTAATGTCCGACCTTCTCTTGATCGAACTTGGGAATCACCACGACCTCAAGACCGAGGGAAAACGGCATGTGCAGGCTGGCAACAATGCCGTAAGAGGCGTACATCGGGATGATGTTCATAAAACGCCGACCTCTTGTGTAGGTAACGCCGCAGTGCATAAAGCTGAGCGCAACGGCGTTAAAGCCGTCGTCCGAGAGCATAACGCCCTTGGGTGCGCCCGTTGTGCCGCCTGTGAGCGTGATAGCGGCAAGACTGTCGTCACGGTAGGGAGCGGTGGGAGTCTCGACACCGTCACCGGTGAGGGCAAAGTCCTTATAGGTGCAGACGCAGCCGTCGGTCTTAACCTTCGGGGACGGGTTCTTCATCTTCTTGAGAACACGCACGGAGGTGGGCAGTGAGGTGTCCGGAGAGATAACGATTATCTTCTCAAGACCTGCGGTAAGAAGAATATCCTTTGCGGCATCGAAATAAAGATCAAGCACGAGCAAGATCTTTGTATTCGATTCCTTGATGAAATTCAGCGCACCTGCCGGGCTGGTTCTGGGGTCGATCATAAGTGGGGCTGCGCCGAGCTTATTCAGACCGTAAAAAGCGTACACCATTTCGGGAATGGTGATGTTGATTGCAGCAACAATGTCACCCTGCCTTACTCCCGCGGCATAGAAGGCACCCGCTGCACGGTCTGCTTCCTTGAGGAGCTTGCCATAGCTGATCCTGTTCCCGAAGTAGTTCATCGCAATGTCATCGGGATAGGCCTCATTGTTGTCACGAACCTGAGTGTAGATGGTTTTCTTGTCAAGGACGGCGCTTTTTGCAGCTTCGTCAAAAAACTGCATCCAGGGCTTCTCCTTTGACGGCGAAGAATTTGTTAAACTTGCCATTTCGTGTTCTCTCCCCAACAATTTGATTTGTACAATTCTTTTGCGTATGTCCAATTGTATACTTCTGGCAGCGTTTTGTCAATAGAAAAATTGAACTTTTTAGCTTTTTTTATTTAGTTTTAAATAAATCGCTGAATTATGTAAATTATCATACGAAAAATTAATAAAAATTCACTCTTGCAATTTCGCGAAAAATAGTTTAATATTATACATGAGATTTAAAGTTATCCCGCATTTAAAGAAACAGTATAAAATTGTACACTTTTACAGGAGGAAAACCATGGCCGGAACGAACAGAATGGTCGAAAAGTCAAGGAAAGCTATCAAGGATGCGCTCCTTGAACTTATGTATGAAAAGGATTTTAAGAGCATCACCGTCAATGAGCTGCTAAAAAAAGCCGATATAAGCCGAGGCACCTTCTATGCTCATTTCAAGAACCTCGAAGATGTCCGTCAGTCTCTTATCGATGATCTTTATCTGCATGCCGATATGCTATTCGGAGATTATAGGGCAGGCGACCTTGCCGAGGACGTCTTCCCGATAATGCTCCTTGCGGCGGAATATATGATGTCCAGCCGTGACCCCGCCAAGCGTGTGTTTAAATTCATAAATGTCTACGACCTCGGCATCACTCTCAAGCGGTGGCTCACGAAGTTTATCATGGAGGATGAGGATCTTGTCGAGCGCATGGGCGGTCAGGAAACCGCACTTACCTATGCGAGATTTATCTCCGGCGGCTGCATGCATGCCTATAACATGTGGATGCTTGATGATTGCCCCATAAGCCCCGAATCTCTGGCAAGAGACCTTGCCGATATGCTCATGACGGGACTCAAAGGCTGCGTAAAGACCAAAGCCGATGAGGAGACCGAGGAATGAAAATAGCCCTCATAACCGGCGCATCCTCCGGCATGGGCAGAGAGTTTGTCTATGCGATAGATAAGGATATGGAGCTTGACGAGCTGTGGGTGGTAGCCCGCAGGGAGGATAGGCTCACGGAGCTTTCCGACAAGGTGAGAGCCAAGATCCGCCCCATTGCCCTTGACCTTTTGGAGCATGATTCGCTTAAAGCCCTCTCGGAGCTTCTTGAGAAGGAAAAGCCCGATGTCAAAGCCCTTGTAAACGCAGCGGGCTTCGGACTTTTCGGCACATACACGGAGATGGATATGGAGCAGCAGCTCCGTATAATCGACTTAAACGACAGAGCCCTCACCGGTGTGACCTATATCACACTGCCGTACATGCAAAGAGGAGCCGTGATATACAACATGGGCTCGATGTCGTCCTTCCAGCCTGTGCCGTATATCAATGTCTACGGTGCGTCTAAGGCGTATGTCCTCAGCTTTTCCAAGGCACTGAGGGTCGAACTCTGCCAAAGAGGGATAAAAGTCATGGCAGTATGCCCCGGCTGGATAAAGACTGAGTTTTTCAGCCATGCGATCCACGATGACACCGTAAGCTACTTTAACCGCTACTACGGCCCCCGTGAGGTCGTTGAGAAGGCGGTAAAGGACATGCATAAAAATAAACCCGTATCCGTACTCGGCTTCCCCGAGCGGATGCAGGTTTTGGCGGTAAAGCTTCTGCCCGATCGCCTTGTTCTCAGAACATGGTGCAGGCAGCAGAAAAAGCCCTACGGATATTAAAAAAGGAAGCGGATAGTTCCGCTTCCTTTTCTTATCTGTTGTAAGAATATGTACCCTTGGCAAAGTAGTTTAAGGGGTCTGTCCTCGAACCGTTTGCCCAAACCTCAAAGTGCAGGTGAGGACCCGATGACATGCCGGAGGAGCCGACATAGCCTATGGTCTGTCCCTGACTTACCTTCTGACCGACGGAGCATGCACGGGAACTCATATGAGCGTAAAGCGTCTGCAAGCCGTTCTGGTGGTCGATCATAACATAGTTGCCCCAGCCGCCGTTCCAACCGTCGGAGGACTGAACGACCTTGCCGGATGCCGCCGCCCAGATAGCGGTGCCGTTTGCTGCGCAGATGTCGATACCGCCGTGGAGCTTGTACTGTCCGGTGATGGGGTGGGTGTAGTAACCGTAGTCACGGGTGGAGATCACCGTGCAGTAGGACGGCCACCTGAGTGAGCCTGTGCCGACGACTTGACCGCTGCCGCCGTTATTGTTCTCCTGCTCTTTCTTTGCCTGCTCTGCAAGCTCCTTGGCTTTTGCTGCGATCTCCGCCTGAAGGGCCTTGTCCTCGGCGGCTATCTGACTGAGCAGTGCGGAGTTTGCGTTAATGTCGCTTTGCAGGGAGGAGATGAGAGCCGTTGCCTCGGCAATATCCTTCTCAAGCTGAACTGAAAGAGCGGAAAGCTCCGCCTTCTGTTCTTCCATTTCAAGCTGTGCCGCCTCATACTCGGACTTGAGCTCCTTAAGCTCGACAACGGACTGCTTGTAGGCTTCCTCAAGCTCCTTGTCGCTCTTCATAATATCGCCGACATCGTCGATGAGACCAAGGAATTCACCGATGGAGTTTGCGCCGAACAGAACCTCGATATAGCTGTAACGGCCGTTTTCCTCCATGCTGCGGATACGGGCCTTGAGTCTTTTGAGCTGCTCATCAGCCTGCTCCTGCGCTGCCTTTATCTCGACTTCCTTCTGAGCGATAAGCTCCTCATGGATGGCGATCTGCTCTTCGAGATTCTGGATCTGCTGGAGGGTGATGGCGTTTTTCTCGTCAAGTGCGGTCTTAAGCTCAACGAGCTTGTTCTGCTGACCCTTAAGTGCATTTATGGTAGATTGAAGATCGTTCTTCTGGTTTTTAAGCTCATTGCGCTGCTCCTTGAGTTCGTCGATCTCACTCTGAGTGACTGCGCCCGCTTCGACGGGAATGAACGCCATATCGCCGACATCGTCGATGAGACCAAGGAATTCACCGATGGAGTTTGCGCCGA
>CAZLSN010000048.1:0-2160 GCA_964562265.1 uncultured Oscillospiraceae bacterium | reverse complement strand
ATATCGCCGACATCGTCGATGAGACCAAGGAATTCACCGATGGAGTTTGCGCCGAACAGAACCTCGATATAGCTGTAACGGCCGTTTTCCTCCATGCTGCGGATACGGGCCTTGAGTCTTTTGAGCTGCTCATCAGCCTGCTCCTGCGCTGCCTTTATCTCGACTTCCTTCTGAGCGATAAGCTCCTCATGGATGGCGATCTGCTCTTCGAGATTCTGGATCTGCTGGAGGGTGATGGCGTTTTTCTCGTCAAGTGCGGTCTTAAGCTCAACGAGCTTGTTCTGCTGACCCTTAAGTGCATTTATGGTAGATTGAAGATCGTTCTTCTGGTTTTTAAGCTCATTGCGCTGCTCCTTGAGTTCGTCGATCTCACTCTGAGTGACTGCGCCCGCTTCGACGGGAATGAACGCCATAAGCATGGTCGAAACGAGGATGAGCGCAAGGAGGATGGAAAGAGCCGATCTGAAGTTAACTTTAGACATAATGTACCTCCGTTTACAAAATAACATTATATCACACTTGTCAAGTCTTTGGTTAACTTGTTGTAAACACTTGTAATAAATCGAAAAAACGCCGATTTCTCGGCGCTTTTTATGGTATCAGCCCCAAGCGGTGGGGGAGTAGGTGAAGCTTACATTGGGGTAGTAGCTCTGCGGATCGACCCTTGAGCCGTTTACCCAGACTTCAAAGTGCAGGTGCGGTCCTGTTACACGGCCGGAGGAGCCGACATAGCCGATGGTCTGACCTGCGGATACGGTCTGACCTACGGATACCGCGCGGGAGCTCATGTGAGCGTAAAGCGACTGGATGCCGCCGCCGTGATTTATCATGACATAGTTGCCCCAACCGCCGTTCCAGCCATCGGAGGAGGTGGTGACTGTGCCGTTGCCGGCTGCCCAGATAGCGGTGCCGTAGCTTGCGCCGACATCGGTGCCGCCGTGGGTGCCGTACTTACCGGTAACGGGGTGGACACGATTGCCCTGAACACTGGTGATATAAGTGCAGTAGGAGGGCCAAACGGTGAGCCTTCCGCTGCCGGATACCGTACCGCCGCCCGAACCGGAGCCTGAGCCGGAACCCGAACCGCCGCCTGTACTCGGCTTGTTCTGTTGATTGAGTTCGTAGACCTTCTGAGCGATGAGATCGTCCATTTCCTTGCGCTGAGAATTGAGCTGACTCAAAATAGCGGAGTTCGCGCTAATATCGCTTTCAAGCTCACTTATCGCGGCATTTGCCTCTCTAATATCATCTTCAAGCTGTGCCGAAAGGTTTTTAAGCTCCGCCTTCTGCTCACGAAGCTCAAGCTGCGCAGCCTCATACTCTTCCTTCAGTGAGGTAAGCTCGGTGACGGTCGCCCTGTATTCGCTTTCAAGCTCCTTGTCACTCTGCATGATGTCGCCGATGTCTTCCATGAGACTGAGAAAATCGGAGATGGAGCTTGCACCGAAAAGTACGGTTATATAATTATATCTGCCGTTTTCCTCCATGCTGCGGATACGGGCCTTGAGCCTTACAAGCTGCTCATCCGCCTTTTCCTGAGCGGCGGCGATCTCCGTCTCCTTCTGGGCGATAAGCTCCTCGTGGAGGGCTATCTGCTCCTCGACATTGATCATCTGCTGGAGGGTGATGGCGTTCTTCTCGTCAAGGGCGGTCTTGAGATCCAAGAGCTTGTCCTTCTGACCCTTGAGTGAGTTTACGGTATTTTGAAGATCCGCCTGCTGAGACTTAAGCTCATCACGCTGCGCCTTTAGCTCATCGATCTCCGCCTGGGTTGTGGCACCCGCCTTAACGGGTACAAAGCAGATGACGAGACTTAAAAGAAGCAGAAAGCTGAGGAATAAGGAAAGCAGGGATCTGGCCTTTGTGTTTAACATATCGGTCTCCTGTTGCGCAAGCTTCAAATTATCTTTTATATTATACACCACTTGTCAAGGACTTTGTTAATAAGTTTTGAAATTAAATAAAAAAACAGGTATCGTTAGAAAACGATACCTGTTAAAGCTTTTAAACTCAGAAGTGGATGAGGCCGGAGCCGAATGCCGCTGCGAAAACGGTGGAAACAACGGTCATGAGCTTGATGAGGATGTTGATGGAAGGACCGGAGGTATCCTTGAAGGGGTCACCGACGGTGTCGCCGACGACTGCTGCCTTGTGAGCCTC
>CAZLSN010000047.1:0-10674 GCA_964562265.1 uncultured Oscillospiraceae bacterium | reverse complement strand
CACTTTTTCCGATGATCTATTATACCATACCAAGAACCATCAGGCAACTACAACGGTTAGCCGAACCGCTGGCACGGTCGCCCCATTATACCATACCAAGAACCATCAGGCAACTACAACATCGGTAATTGAGGATCTCAAACGCTATGTATTATACCATACCAAGAACCATCAGGCAACTACAACATACATTGTCAATGCCTTTGACAGCGGCGTATTATACCATACCAAGAACCATCAGGCAACTACAACCGTCATCGACGGCGATTATTGCGACGCTTGGATTATACCATACCAAGAACCATCAGGCAACTACAACACGCCGATACGATGCGTTCCACTGCGGCAGATTATACCATACCAAGAACCATCAGGCAACTACAAGCGCAAAAGGCGGAGCGTATTAGGCGATACGCTCCGCCTTTTCATTTTTCATTTTACATTCTCAATAGTTTTCCTCGGGGGCGCCGGATTCGTTTTCGAGCTGCATTGCAAGCTTTACGATGCGGCTGGTGCCGAGACGCTCTGCGCCGAGCTTCATGAAGTCCTCGGCGTCCTCCAAAGAGGATATTCCGCCGGCTGCCTTGACCTTGACATTCTCGGGAGAGTACTTGCGCATAAGCTCCACATCCTCCCTTGTCGCTCCGCCCTTGGAGAAGCCCGTGGAGGTCTTTATGAAGTCCGCACCGCACTGTGCCACGATGCCGCAAAGTCTTATTTTCTCCGCCTCGGTGAGCAGGCAGCACTCGATGATGACCTTCAAGATCTTGCCGGCGCACGCCTCTCTCACGGCGCTTATATCCTCGGCGACCTTATCCCAGCAGCCATCCTTCACCATGGAGAGATTTATGACCATATCTATCTCGTCGGCACCGTTTTTGACGGCATCCTTTGCCTCAAACGCCTTTGCGGCGGAGGTCATATAGCCGTTGGGGAAGCCGATGACCGTGCAGATCTTCATCCTGTCCCCTGCGTAACGCTTTGCTCCCGCAACATGGCAGGGCGGGATACACACGGAGGCGCAGCCGTATTTGATCGCCTGATCGCAAAGAGCCTTTATCTCCTCGCTTGTGCAATCGGTACGAAGCAGGGTATGGTCGCAGATGGCGAGAATTTCTTTAATATCCATAAGTTAAAATTTCCTTTCAACATATTTATATCGATTATAACCCAATCGTCCGTCATATTCAAGTGTGCCTTCTTAATATACTGAAACGAATCAAGGAGGACTACCGATGGATGAGAATATAAGCAGTAACGCCGCAGTACTGTGCGGCACGGTCACCGACAGACCGGTGTTTTCCCATTGCAGCCGCAGCGAGAGCTTTTTCACCTTTCCCATCTCCGTTATGCGGCTTTCGGGGGCATATGACAGGATAAATGTGATAATGCGTGAGGAGCTTTGTCTCTCGCTTGCACTCTCGGGCGGCGAGAGGCTGCGCATTGTCGGTGAGCTTCGCTCGTTCAACAACAAAAGCGGCGAGGGTGCAAAGCTCGTTATAAGCGTTTACGCCAAGGATGCGGAGAGGTTTGAAGGCGATGACGAAAACTCCATACGGCTCATCGGCACCCTCTGCAAAAAGCCGAATCTGCGCACCACCCCCATGGGGCGTGACATCTGTGATCTTATGCTTGCCGTAAACCGCAGGTACGGCAGAAGCGACTATCTGCCCTGCATCACCTGGGGCGCAAAGGCAAGGGAGGCATCGCTTTGGGATGTCGGCACAGTCATCGAGCTTCAGGGCAGGATACAAAGCCGCAGCTACATAAAGCTCATAGACAATGAGTCCGTTGAAAAGACCGCCTTCGAGGTCTCCGTCATCGACGCTTATCTGCGCTGAGGCACGATCTCGATCCAATAGCCGTCGGGGTCTTGGATGAAGTATATGCCCATGGCGGGGTTTTCATAGCAAATGCAGCCCATTTCGCTGTGGAGCTTATGAGCGGCGTCGAAGTTCTCGACAGTAAACGCAAGATGAAACTCCTCGTCGCCGAGGTCGTAGGCTTCACTTCTGTCAGAAAGCCAGGTCAGCTCAAGCGAAAAATCCGTCACACCGTCGCCGAGGTACACAAGCTTAAAGGAGCCGTCGGCGGCGGTTTTTTCACGAACGGGCTTTAGTCCCAGTGCCTTGTCGTAAAATTCAAGGCTCTTTTGAAGATCGAGAACATTGAAATTAAAATGGTTGAATATGAACATACTATCACCTCGGTCAAATTATATAATTATTCCATCCGCTTGTCAAAAAGATATTGGAATTAAGGCGGCGACCGTATATAATAGAGACATCAAAATATACGGAGAAACAGCATGTATACGGAGCTTGCGAAAAAATATATACCCGAAGACGATGTGTACCTCTTCAACACCGGAAACGCCGAAAAAGCATGGCTGCTTTTCGGCTGTCACTACATTCCGGAGATAGGGATGCACCGCTTCGTCGTCTGGGCACCGAATGCCGAGGCCGTGTCACTGGTCGGCAATTTTAACGCCTGGGACAGCGGCAAAACTCCCATGCAGAAGTTCGGCAGCATTTGGTGCTGCTTTGTTGCGGATCTTAAAGACGGTGAGCTTTACAAATACGCCGTCACGCAAAAGGGCGGCAAAGTCGTATTCAAATCCGACCCCTTCGCAAGATATTCGCAGTCGGGGATAAACACCGCCTCGATAGTCCGTGAGGGCAGCCACAAATGGAGCGACGGCGAGTGGATGAGGAAGCGGCAAATGCGTGATCCCTTTGCCTCACCCATGAGCATATACGAGCTGCATCTCGGCTCATGGCGCATCCATGAGGGCAGTGAGCTTCCCGATTACGAGTCTGCGGCGATGGAGCTTTCAAGCTACTGCGCAAAAATGGGCTTTACCCATGTTGAGCTTCTGCCGATGACGGAATACCCCTTCCCCGGCTCATGGGGCTATCAGGTTACGGGGTATTTTGCCCCGACCTCACGATACGGCGATCCCGATGCCTTCGCCGCCTTTGTTGACATTCTCCATGCCCACGGCATAGGCGTTATAATGGACTGGGTACCCGCCCATTTCCCGAGGGATGAGCATGGTCTTGCCTGCTTTGACGGTACGCCGCTTTTTGAGTGCAAGGAGGAGCGCATGGCAAGTCACCCTGAATGGGGTACGCTGATTTTCGACTATGCCATGCCGGAGGTGCAGAGCTTTCTCATATCCTCCGCCTGCTTCTTCTTCGAGGAATATCACATAGACGGCATCCGTGTCGATGCCGTAAGCTCAATGCTCTACCTCAATTACTGCCGCAAAGACGGCGAGTACACGCCCAACAAGTTCGGCGGCGACATCAACCTCGATGCGGTCTCATTCCTTCGCCGCTTAAACACCGCGGTTTTAAGCCGTTACCCCGGTGCGATCACCGTTGCAGAGGAATCGACCGCCTACCCCATGGTGACGATGCCGCCCTCCGACGGCGGTCTGGGCTTCAGCTTCAAGTGGGACATGGGCTATATGCACGACACGCTTGACTATTTTTCCGCCGACCCCCTGTACCGCAAAGGGCTGCACGACAAGCTGACCTTCTCTATGATGTACGCCTTTTCGGAGAATTTTATTCTCGCCTTTTCGCATGACGAGGTGGTACACGGCAAAAAGTCCATGCTGGACAAGATGTACGGCAGCTATGAGCAGAAGTTTGCGACGCTGCGTGCGCTCTACGGCTATCAGTTTGCCCACCCCGGCAAGAAGCTGTGCTTCATGGGTTCGGAGTTCGGTCAGTTCATAGAATGGAACTACAAGCAGGAGCTTGACTGGCTGCTGCTCAAATATCCCGCTCATGACAGTCTGCGTGAGTACTACTCACAGCTCAATCACTTCTACGCCGAAAACCCCGAATTATACGAGGTGGACAAGTCGTGGGACGGCTTTTCATGGCTCAATGTCGGCGAAAAGGCTCTGAGCTGCATAGCCTTCATGCGAAGCGGACGGTCGCACTCTCGCCGCATTATCTGCGTCTGCAACTTTATTCCGAACGCAAACCCCGCTCTCACGATCGGATTGCCGTCAAAGGGCAGGCTGAGGCTCCTGCTTTCAAGCGATGAGCCGCGCTTCGGCGGTGAGGGCGGCAGCGCAACTGAGCTTGTGTGCAGCAGTGCGGTACCGTTTGAGGACATGCCGCACAGTGCCGTTTTGTCCGTTCCGCCGCTTTCATGTCTGTATTACGAATTCATCCCCGCCGAAAGGAGCGAAAAATGAAAAAGGAATTCAGAGAGCTTTTAAAGCAAAAAGGAAGAAATCAAATGCCCAATGTCCTTCTTGCGGCGGCGGAGTGCGCTCCCCTGAGCAAGACAGGCGGTCTTGCCGATGTCGTCGGCACCCTGCCGAAGTCGCTTTCCGCTCTCGGCATCGACGCAAGAGTGATAACGCCGTATCACCGCTGCATAAAGGATAAGTACGCCGACAAAGTGCGTCACCTCTTCGATTTCACCGTAAGCCTCGGCTGGCGCAGACAATACTGCGGCATCGAGTATCTTGAGCATGACGGCGTTAAGATCTACCTTGTTGACAATGAATTCTACTTCGGCGGCAAAATATACAAGGGCGGCTATGAGGAGGGTGAACAGTACGCCTTCTTCTCCCGTGCGGTGCTTGATGCACTGCCGCATCTCGGCTTTGAGCCGGATCTTATGCACTGCAACGATTGGCACACCGCCATGCTGCCCATGCTGTTTAAAACCACCGCCCACGCTTACGCAAAGCCTCTGCGCTTTTTGCTGACCATCCACAACATCGCCTTTCAGGGCAAGTTCGGCTTTGACTTTGTTCAGGATTTGCTCGGCATCGACGAAAGATATTACACTTCCGAATTTATGGAGCTTGACGGCAGCGCAAACTTTTTAAAAGCCGGCTGCGTCTTTTCCGATCGCATCAGCACAGTAAGCCCCAACTACGCCGAGGAGATCAAAACCGCCTACTTCGGCGAGGGTCTGGACGGCATTTTGAAGGCCCGCTCTCACGAGCTTTCCGGCATCATAAACGGCATCGACACCGAGCTATGGAGCCCTCATTCCGACCCCACGCTCCCCGCAAGATTCGACAAGGGGCATCTCAGAGGTAAGGAATTATGTAAACTTAAATTGCAGGAGACTGCGGGGCTTGAGCCGAGAGCCGATGTGCCGCTTTTCGTCATGGTTACAAGGATGACTGAGCAGAAGGGCTTTGACCTCATCGAACGGATGCTCGATGAGCTTATGCAGTATAACGACATGCAGTTCATGCTTCTCGGCACCGGTGACAAAAAATACGAGAATTTCATGAGGGCGGCGGAGAGCCGATACCCCGGCAGGCTTTGCTCCTATATAGGCTACAGTGATGAGCTCAGTCACCTTGTGTATGCAGGCGGCGATTTCTATCTCATGCCCTCACGCTTTGAACCCTGCGGTCTGTCGCAGATGATCGCAATGCGCTACGGTACGCTGCCCATAGTCCGTGAAACGGGCGGACTCAAAGACTCCGTGCTGCCCTATAATCGCTACACCGGCGAGGGTACCGGCTTCGGCTTTGCCGATTTTAACGCTCACGAGATGAAGGATGCGGTGCTGCTGGCTCTCGATTGCTACAAAGAGCCCGACACCATGCGCTCCCTTGTCCGTCAGGCGATGGAGGCCGATTTCGGCTTCGGCAAGAGTGCCTGCGAATATGCGAGGCTTTATATATGGATGCTTTAAAACGCAGCGTTTTCACCTACGGCGGCTATGATGAGCTGTGGTCGGATGACTATAAGCTCACGATCCGCTACCACAGACCGAGGGAGTTTACTCTCAGTCTCATCGATGATGTCTGGACTCCCGACGACACGGTGCATCCCTTCACGGCACAGTATCTCCGCTCCGCCGCCACGATAGCGGAGGCTGCCGAAAAGTGCCGCCGCATCGAGGATATTGCGGAATATTTGCCCTCACCGGAGGGGCTTTTGCCGGAGGAGCTGCTGCGGCTTTTGTTGGACGACAAGGGGCTTCCGATGGATGCCGCAATGCCGATAGTTTTAAAATGCTTCGGCAGACTCTTGTTTAAAGCCGAGGATCACGACTACCTTTTCGATATGCAGCCGAGGGCCGCGGCACTCACTGCGGTTTTGCACTCGGAGCTTGAAAAGTGTATCTGGCACGAACCCTATGAGGAAGTCTGCCGCTTCCCTCTCGGTGCCGTTGAGTGCGAAACGGAGATACGGCTCTCTGCCTTTGCGTTTGCGGGCAAAACCATCACTCTGCGACTTCTCTGCGACGGAGGGCAGTCGGACTATCCCATGACGGATAAGGGCAATGAGTACAGCTGCCGCATCGCCTTGGACAAGATCGGAGCTTATGAATACCGCTTTGTGTCGGATACCGCCGAGACTGAGAGCTTTCGCCTCACGGTCTACGAAAAGGGCTTTGCCACCCCCGATTGGGCAAAGGGCAGAGTCATGTATCAGATATTCCCCGACCGTTTCGGCTTCGGTGACTGCGAAAAGGGCATAGAGTATCATCGCTCACTGGGCAGAGATGTCGAGCTGCACAAGAGCATTTCCGAACCCATGCGCTGGCAGGCAAGGGACTTTGAGAGTGATTACACCCCGAACGACTTCTACGGCGGCACCCTTCGGGGCATTGCCGAAAAGCTGCCCTATCTTTGCTCCCTCGGCGTCGGGATAATATATTTAAACCCCATTGTCGAGGCGGCGTCAAATCATCGCTATGATACGGCGGATTACTTCAGGGTCGATCCCGTCCTCGGCGATATTTGGGATTATGTAAACCTATGTGCCGAAGCCGAAAAGCTCGGCATTGCAGTCATAAACGACGGCGTATTCTCGCACACGGGGGCGGACAGCGTATATTTCAACCGCCGCGGCTCATACCCCGTTTGCGGCGCATGGCAGGGCAAGGCTTCGCCCTATCGCTCGTGGTATTCCTTCGGCGACTATCCCTGCGGCTACAAATGCTGGTGGGATTTCAAAGAGCTTCCCGAGGTAAACGAACACGACCCCATGTGGCAGGAGCTTATACTCGGCGCTGAGGACTCTGTTTTGCGCTTTTGGCTCAAAAACGGAGCAAGCGGCTGGAGGCTCGATGTTGCCGATGAGCTGCCCGACGATGTGCTGGCTCTCATCCGCCGAAGCGTCAAGGCGGAAAAGAAGGATGCACTCATCATCGGTGAGGTCTGGGAGGATGCGGTGACGAAGGAAAGCTACGGTCATCGGCGCGATTACGCCCTCGGCACCTCGCTTGACAGCGTTATGAACTATCCCTTCCGCACCGCCGTTACCGATTTTGCACTGGGGCAGATCAGCGCATTTGAGCTGCGTGACTTCTTGCTGTCGCAGCAGTACAACTACCCTCCCCCGCTGTATAACTGCCTTATGAATCTTCTCGGCTCTCACGATGTTGTGCGTCTGCATACGCTGCTCTCCTGCGGTAAGGAGATCGGCAGCCTCTCTCGCAGTGAGCAGGCAAGGCTCTCTCCCACGGATGAGCAGAAAAGCAAAGGCAGCGCACTGCAAAAGCTTTGTGCTGCGATACAATATACCGTCCCCGGCATTCCCTGCCTGTACTACGGCGACGAGGAGAGTCTCGACGGCGGAGGCGATCCATTTAACCGCTCACCGTTCGAGCCGAAGCTTACGGGGCTTTATGAGTACTATGCGTTTCTCGGTAAGCTGCGTGATGCCTCCCCGTCTTTAAAGCACGGCACGATGAGTATTTTCTGCCCGAATGAGGATGTCATCATGCTGAAAAGATCGGCAGACTCCGAAAGTCTCCTCTGCATTGTGAATCGGGGAAGCGACGCGTTTCCGCTCCCGAAGGGGCTTAACGCTCTTACGCCCGATCTTCCGAACGACACTCTCCCCCCATGCACCGCGGGGATATACAAAGTATAAGCATTATATTTAAAGCAGACAATGTTTCCGAAAGATGCGCATTGTCTGCTTTTTCTTGTGCAAAAATCGACCTTCCGTGTCCGATCGGGTGCGGATCGCGAAAAAACGATGCCCATACCGCTTTCGCAGTATGGGCATTGTTTTTAGGGATTGTATGAAGAGAGGAAGATTAGAAACACACCTGATTTTGATCTTATTTTCAGTTTATCTCAAGCCGTCTTGAGGGAGGGGTAACGGGGGTCTTGCTGGGCATTGTGAGGCTCAGAACGCCGTCGGTGTAGGCTGCGGTTATTGCCTCGGTATCGATACCCTTAACATTAAAGCTGCGGCTGTATGAACCGTAGAAGCGTTCTCTGCGAACGAAGTTGGGCTCATTGCCCTCCTCGTCATTTTCAACCGTGCGTTCTGCGGAAATGGTGAGGCAATCCTTATCGATGTCGATGCTGATGTCCTCCTTCTTGAAGCCGGGAAGCTCGGCGGTGAGGGTATATACACCGTCCTTCTCGGTGATGTCGGTGCGGAAGGCACCCATATCGCTATCGTTCCAGAAGCTGCGGCTCATTTCCTCCAGCTCACGGAAAGGATTGTAGGTTACAACACGGCGATGGCCGTAAGGCATGATCTCAAACATAATTAGTACCTCCTTAAATGTTGGGGAAAGTCATTTTCTCGACTTGGGATTTATAACTTTCGTTTCTTGTTGTATATAAAATACTATATAAATGTGAACAAATATAGTGTTTTATATGAACAAACTATGAATTTTAGCACTCTTTTTGCCTGAGTGCTAATTATGGCACAAAAAAGCTGCGCCGCACTTTTCAGTATGGCGCAGTTTAATATCGATTATTCGCCTTTTTTGTTCAGTGCCTTGTGCTTTATAAGCACATAGACGACCAGCGCAACGGCTCCCGCAGTTATCGCCATGCAGGTGTACACGATGGCATCGTTATAAGTATCCGTCACGGTTATCGCCTGATCGGGGCGCTCGGGAACAACGGTCTCCTGCGGCTCATCCGGCTCCTGCGAAGGAGACGGCGACGGTGATGGATCATCCGTCACCTCGGGTGAAGGGGTTGGTTCGGGATCGGGATCGACATACGCCGGCTCACCGCTCGTATTGTGCAGCTCACTCATCAGCACCCAGCCCTCAAAGTACACCCTGTAGCCCATGGCATCGACGCCGTTGGGAATGGCGATCTTGCCCCAGGGGGTACCGTCCATATACGAAACACGGCAGGTCACAACCATCTGCGTCCCGTTGGGAACGATGAGGTAGCCGTCCTCAATATTGCATTCGGGGGTCGCCCAAAGCACTACATATTCCTTATCGGGGGAATGTGCAAAGTAAACTCCGTTGTCGGGGGTCTGATTCTCTTCGTCATCCCACGGAGCGTCGCCTATGACATCAATGGCAAATGCGGCAGAGGACACCGCAAAGCACAAAACAAAAGCCATCACAAAAGCAGCAAAGCGTTTCATCATGGTTTATCCTCCTGAAAGATTGAAAGCTCAGGCATTATAGCATACGGCGAGCAAAAAGAAAAGACACAATTTATGAATAATTGTGTCTTTCCTTTCCTTTTTAAAGCACCTTTGCAAGGAAATCCCTAAGTCTGTCACTTTTAGGAGAATCGAAGATCTCGTCGGGGCTTCCTTCCTCCAGAAGCTTACCGTCCGCCATGAACAAAACACGGCTTCCGACCTCTTTCGCAAACGCCATTTCGTGGGTCACGACCGCCATGGTCATGCCCTCGTGGGCAAGCTCCTTCATGACATCCAAAACCTCACCGACCATTTCGGGATCAAGTGCGCTGGTGGGCTCGTCAAAGAGCATGACCTCGGGCTCCATGGCAAGCGCCCTGACTATCGCAACTCGCTGCTTCTGACCGCCGGAGAGCTGGGAAGGATAGGCGTTTGCCCTGTCGGCAAGTCCGACCCTCTTTAAAAGCTCCATCGCCTTCTTCTCCGCTTCCTCGCGGGGTTTGCCGCAGAGCTTCATCGGGGCTATGGTCAGATTCTTGAGTATCGTCATGTTCGGGAAAAGGTTGAAGTGCTGGAACACCATGCCCATTCTCATGCGGTGACGGTTTATGTTGCAATGCGGATCGGTTATGTCCTCGCCCTCAAAGCTTATCGTTCCCGCAGTCGGTATCTCAAGCAGGTTAAGGCAGCGCAAAAGCGTCGATTTGCCGGAACCGGAGGGACCGATTATGACGACGACCTCGCCCTTTTTGATCTCGGTGCTTACGCCGTCGAGAGCATGGATGCCGCCCTTGTAATGCTTTTCAACGCCTTCGACCTTGATTATAACATCGCCCTTATCGCTCACTTGCACGCAGCCTCCTTTCAAGCTTTCCGACAAGCCATGTGAAGAACATGACCGTCACAAGGTATATTATCGCCACTGCAATAAGCGGCATGAAGGGTGCGAAGGTCGCTCCCCTTATGATGTCGCCGCCCTTGGTGAGATCCTGTATCGCAACATAGCCTGCGACCGAGGTTTCTTTAATGAGGACGATGAACTCGTTTGCCAGCGTGGGCAGAACATTCTTGAAAACCTGCGGAACTATGACATAACGCATGGTCTGAACATAGTTAAAGCCCAGTGAGCGGCCTGCCTCAAATTGTCCCGCATCTATGGACATTATGCCGCCGCGGATTATCTCTGCGACATAGGCACCGGAGTTTATGCCGAAGGCAAGCATTGCAATGCCCAGCGAATTGCGGGAGGTGGCGAATATGATGTAGTAGATTATCATGAGCTGGACGACAACGGGAGTGCCCCTTATGA
>CAZLSN010000046.1:0-10877 GCA_964562265.1 uncultured Oscillospiraceae bacterium | reverse complement strand
CGGTCAGTTCGGTGATGTTTGGGTCCGCTTCGAGCCTCAGGATGAGCAGGACGACATGATCTTCGCAGAGGAAGTATTCGGCGGCTCTGTTCCCAAGAACTTCTTCCCCTCCGTTGAAAAGGGTCTGCGCAACTCCGTACAGAAGGGCATTCTGGCAGGTTATCCCCTTGTCGGTCTTAAGGCCACCCTGTACGACGGCTCCTACCACCCCGTTGACTCCAATGATATGGCATTCCAGACCGCAGCCCGTCTCGCATATCAGGACGGTATCCCCAAGGCAAAGCCCACCATCCTTGAGCCTATCGGTCTTCTCAAGGTCACCATCCCCGATGAAAACCTCGGCGACATCATGTCCGACATTTCCTCCAAGCGTCGCGGTACCGTTCTCGGTATGAACGCTGAGGACGGAATGCAGACCGTTGAGGCGGAAGTCCCCATGGCTGAGATGAGTTCTTACACCATAGACCTCCGTTCCATGACTCAGGGCAGAGGCTCCTTCTCCTGCAAGTTCGTTCGCTACGAGGAAGCTCCCGGCAATGTTCAGCAGAAGGTCATTGAGGAAGCCAAGGCTCTTGCCGAAGCAGAGTAATTTTAAAGCTTAAGGGGAGCGTTATCGCTCCCCTTTTTGTATTGTTTTATTATGAAAAAGATCACTATAAAGCACAGTAAGAAAACCAAAGAAAAGACTCGCAAGCCAAAGGCGGTTTCGGGCAAGGTGAATGAGACGGCGCTCCGCACCGCATGGATGACGGAGGCTGCCCTTTGCCTCCTTGTCTCCGTTTCCGCTGTGGTGATCGCAATGGTATACTGATATGGACGATCTTTACAGCAGAGTCAAAAAGCCCAATGATAAAAAGAGCAAACGGCGTGATCCCTGGGTCATCATTCTCGCTGTTATTGCGATAGTCGTCCTTATAGCCGTCGTCGCCGCGGTATATTATTGGTTTTACCTCGACGATCTGTATTACGACTATGTTGCCGATCTCTCAAACAGCACTACGACTATGTACGATGAGAAAGTCACGACTATAACGGTCGAGGGCGAGGAAGCGGTTTTGAATGTCACCGACGCCTACTCTCTGTACGGTAAGCTGACTGCATCAAAGCAGTTTCGTACGGTGGATGAGGTTCCAAGCGAAGCGCCCGGTATCTTTGTCCCCTATCCCGACGGCAGCTCACTTTCCATTTGGTACACGGATATTGATGTTTCCACATGGACAAGAGATCACGGCATCTGCGTTGAGTACATCGGTGCCGACGGTGATATTTTCCGCTATATTACGGACAGGGTCGTTTATTCCGATCTCATATACTTTCTTACTAAATAAAAATCAAAGCACGGCTTTCGATAATCGATCGCCGTGCTTTCTTTTATTCTCCGTTTTTGAGCGCTTCGACCATATTGATCTTTCGGTTTTTTCTTGCAAGTGCCGCAGTTACTATAATATCGAGCATCATGGCACCTCCGGGGAGGCCGAGTATCACCGCCGTAAGCGTCAGCCACATGTTCTGGATTAGCTCAAAGCTTACATTATCCAATGCCTTAAGCTCGTGGTCTCCCGTCATGTACACTCGGGTGACATTTTTAAATTCCACTATCGCCATACTATCAGCTCCTTGTATTATACTCCGAGTTAGTGTATGCTAACTCTTAGTTTTGATAATAGCCGCACCTTTTAGTTAGGTACGGCTAACCATTGTCATAGTGTAATACCGTTTTTTAATTTGTCAAGCGATCGGTGAAATATTCTTTTGACAGGACAAAAAACTGTGCAGCTAAAGTCGGCTGCACAGTTAATAAATTTTATCTTACTATGCCCTTGATAAAGGGGGATTTTTCGACAGCATCGGGCTGTATGCTATAGCACTTTACAAGAAGCTCCGCTGCTTCCTTTGCCTTTTCGGGATCGGATGCGTGAATGGTGCCGAGGCTCTCGCCGATCGACACGAAGTCGCCGACCTTCTTGTTCAGAATGACGCCGACGGAAAGATCGATCTCGCTTTCCTTGGTCGCTCTGCCGCCGCCGAGGTGCATGGAAACAAGGCCTACATCGGCTGCGGAAATGTGCTGCACAAAGCCGGTACACTCCGAGGGCACCTCGAGCTTGATTCTTGCTTCGGGAAGCAGCGAGGTATCGTAAACCGCTCTCGGGTCACCCTCCTGACCCTCGACAAGCTCAGCAAGCTTTTTAAGTGCGGTGCCGTCCTCTATGCCGCGGATGAGCATTTTCCTTGCTTCATCGTCATTTGCGGCAAAACCGGCTTCGGTGAGTATGCAGCTTCCGAGGGTAAGGCAAAGCTCCAGAAGCTCTCCCTTCACTTCGCCTTTTAATACGGCGATGGCTTCTTTTACTTCAAGTGCGTTGCCGACCGCGCTGCCAAGAGGTTCATCCATATCGGTTATGACGGCTACGGTCTTTTTGCCTGCCATTTTGCCGACTGCGGTGAGGTTTTCCGCAAGCTCACGGGCTTTTTCGTCGGTCTTCATAAATGAGCCGCTGCCGGATTTTACATCCAATACGATGACATCGGCTCCCGCTGCAAGCTTCTTGGACATGATGGAGCTGACTATGAGCGGAATACTCGGTACGGTACCGGTCACATCACGCAGGGCATACATCTTCTTGTCGGCGGGGTCAAGATCTGCGGTCTGACCTGCGATAGCAATGCCGAAGCTGTTGACATTGTTTATAAAGGTTTCCTCGGAAATACCGGTGTTGAAGCCGGGGAAGCTCTCCAATTTGTCTATCGTTCCGCCGGTATGACCCAAACCACGGCCGGACATCTTGGCTATCTTAACCCCCTGAGCAGCGACCATGGGGCAGAGTATGAGCGAGGTCTTATCGCCGACACCACCGGTGGAATGCTTGTCCGCCTTGATGCCGTTTATCATTGAAAGGTCAAGAGTTTCGCCGGAATCCACCATTGCCATCGTGAGTTCCAGTATCTCTTCCCTGTCCATTCCTTTGAGCAGTATCGCCATAAGCAAGGCAGACATCTGGTAATCGGGTATGCTCCCATCGGTGTAGCCGCTTACCGTAAAGCGTATCTCCTCGGCACTGAGTTTGCCGCCGTCACGCTTCTTTTCGATTATATCTGTCATATGCATAGTTGTATCCTCCGTTTTGCATTATCGCTAAAATTTTAGCACACTTTCATAAATATTTCCACACTTATCGTAAATTTCTTTTTCGGATAAATATCATATAGCTTTTGCCGCCGATCTTCCTCATTCTCCCCGCTCCGACATGCTCATTTACCGGTATCGCAGTCAGGGTGATTTCGCCGTTGTGCGACGCCAAACTGCCGTCGGGGTTTTCAAACCACAGGACAGCTTCCTCTGCATTTTCGTTTTGTTCGGGCTTCATGTCGGCTGCGCACTCGATGTTCTTCGGGAATCGGCGCAGCTCGTTTTGGCTGAAGCGTTTTTCAAGGCAGAGTCTTCCGTTTTGCGGGCAAAGCGTTCCCAGTGCCGCAGTTTTGCCGTCACCGTAAACAAAGAGTCTGACTATTCCCCTTCTTGCCTCGCAGTCTGCGGTGAAATATGTGTACAGTCCGATACGGCGAACCTTCAAGCTGCCGCATCTTATGCCGCCGATATACACGGGATATTCCACACGATGCCCCCTAAAGAAAACTCCGATGAATTTTATCATCGGAGTTTAGTCATAAAATCAAAGACCGAAGCTGACGGCTATTGCGCTGTCAACTCTGTTCATGGTCTTATCGTCAAGCTTTCCCATGCGTTCACGCAGGCGGGATTTATCTATCGTGCGTATCTGCTCAAGCAGTATTACGCTGTCACGGGACAGTCCCACGCTTTGGGCGTTGAGTTCAATATGCGTCGGCAGCTTTGCCTTGCCGGTCTGACTCGTTATCGCCGCCGCTATCACCGTCGGACTGTGCTTATTGCCGGTATCGTTCTGCACTATCAGTACCGGACGCATACCGCCCTGTTCACTGCCCACAACGGGGCTCAGGTCGGCATAATAAATGTCTCCTCGTTTGACTGTACTCAATTTAACTCACACTCCGGAAGATAGTCGCCTCTACATTTTATGTAGCGTGCTGACTATATTCTCCCACGGTGAGGCATTTTTTATACCTTGTATATCCTCGGCACACGCTTTGACACGGAGCAAAGAAGCTCATACGGGATCGTTCCCGCTGCTTTTGAAAGCTCTGTAAGTGCTGCGTTTTCGCCGAATATTTCGACCTCGCTTCCAACCTGGACTTCGGGGGCGTCACTGAGATCGACCATGCACATATCCATGCAGATGTTGCCGCACTGCCGCAATGCTTTTCCTTCGGAATAAAACGAGCATTTCCCCGCTGCTGCCCATGGCAGACCGTCGGCATAGCCCGCCGCTATAACGCCCATTCTCATGCGCTTATCGGTGACAAAGCTTCTGCCGTAGCTTATAAAGGTGCCGGGTTCAAAGTATTTTATCGTACTGACCGTGCTTACAAGTCTCATTGCGGGCTTGAGTCCCATGCTGCCGCCGTCACCGTAGCCGTAAAGCAGCAGTCCCGGTCTTACCATATCGAGCAGCATATCGGGGTGATTTACGACCGCTCCCGAATTTGCGCAATGGCGGAGCTTAAAGCTTATGCCCTGCTTCTCCGCTGCGGAGATCACATCGCAAAAGAGCTTATACTGCCGCCTTGTATAGTCCATGCTGTCGTCGTCCGTGTAATCCGAAACGGCAAAGTGGGTATATATGCCCTCGACATTGAGGTTCGGCATCCTGCAGGTTCTGACAACATTGCGAACGCCATCGTCGAAGTATTCCCCTGCACAGAGGTAGCCGAGTCTGCTCATTCCAGTGTCGAGCTTTATGTGGATCTTCAGACTTTTTCCGAGCATGCCCACTGCGTCGGAGTATTCTATCGCCTTGGCTTCACAGCTCACCGTTTGTGTAAGGTCGTTTTCGATGAGCTCACGGACATATGAAGGCGGCGTATGACCGAGTATGAGTATAGGCAGACTTATACCGCTGCGGCGAAGCTCTATTGCTTCGTCAAGGCAGGCAATAGCAAGATAATCGGCACCGCATTTTTCAAGTCTTTTTGCTACCTCAACGGCACCGTGACCGTAGGCATCCGCCTTTACGATGCCGAGAAAGCGGCAATTCTCCGGCAATCTTGCTCTTATCGTTTTATAATTATGCTCTATTGCGGTGAGGGATACCTCCGCCCATGTTCTCTTTTGCAGTTCGTTCAATCAGTTCATCTCCCAGCCGTCAAACTCTATGAAAACAACGGTGCTGCCATCACAGCTTATCTCCGCATTGCATGGTGTGAGTTCCGAATCCAGCCACAGCGTTATCGCCGTATCATCCGACGGTATGAGCCGTAAAACGGTCATATCGCCTTCCGACCATGCGCTGTCAAGATATGCGTTTTTCATCGCCATGACCGTTATCGGCAATGCTGACATTGGACAAAGACCGTTATCGGACACAGTGCCTATGTCGAGTATAGCACCGTCGTAATTAAGGCTTACATTATCGTCCGACAGCTTTGCCGATATTCCAGCTATGCTCTCCGGTCTTATGACCGTCACCGAAACGCTGTCGTTATTCTCTGCATAGGCAAGCTCAAACTCAGCCGTCTTGTCCGAATACTCTGCACGAAGCTTCGCTTCAAAGGCTATACTCTCGGCTTCGGATACCGCATCGAAAAAGTTCAGTGCGCTGTCCTCCGATGTATCCGAACAGCCGCATAGCGGCAGTAAAAGGCATATCGTAAGTAAGATAATAAGCTTCCTTTTCACACTGCTTCCCTCCGTTATTATAGTATCATCCCTCAAATTAGTCAATTTCCTCTTGACTTTTTATCGTCGGTGGGCTATAAATTATTTATTGATTTATAATAATGTATGCGACGATCGGGAATATAGTACCCTATCCCTTCTCCAGAGAACGGCGGTCATCGGCTGAAAGCCGCCGGAAGGTAATGTGCTTAGTTCGCCCGTGAGCTCCGGCTAATCACCGGCGTCTTACCCTCGTTACGGGTCAAAGTGCGAGCTATCGAATTTGGGTGGTACCGCGGAAGTCAGGTCTTTCGTCCCTTGCGGATGAGGGGCTTTTTTATTTTGTTTTTATTTTAATGTATAGAGGAGTCAGATCATGAAAGCACTTATGCAGGAACTCAGAGAGAATGCCCTGAAGGCTATCTCGGGTGCCGAAAGCACCGATTCTCTGGAATCGCTCAGAGTTAAATATCTGGGCAAAAAGGGTGAGCTTACTGCCATTTTGAAGCAGATGGGCAAGCTCTCCGCCGAGGAGCGTCCCGTTATGGGTCAGCTTGCAAACCAAATCAGAGCAGACCTCGAAAGCACCATCGAGACCACTCGCAAACGCCTTGAGGCGGCAGCTCTTGAAGCAAAGCTCAAAGCGGAGACCCTTGATGTCACCATCCCCGCCAAGGAGCTGAAGCTCGGTCACAAGCACCCCATGTATATGGCACTTGACGAGATCAAGGACATTTTCGTGGGCATGGGATTTACCGTGCTTGACGGTCCCGAGGTCGAGCTTGCGACCTACAACTTCGATAAGCTCAATGCCGAGGAGGGTCACCCCTCCCGTGACTGGTCCGACACCTTCTATTTTGACGAGGACTCAAGGGTCATGCTCAGATCCCAGACGAGTCCCATGCAGGTTCGCGCAATGGAGTCTATGCCTCTGCCAATCCGCATAATCGCACCCGGCAGAGTCTACCGCAAGGACGAGGTCGACGCTACCCACTCCCCCATGTTCCATCAGGTCGAGGGCATGGTGATCGACAAGAATGTTACCATGGCAGACCTCAAGGGAACCTTAAACGCAGTTATGGAGGAGCTTTTCGGTGAGGGTACCGTAACTCGCTTCCGTCCCCACCACTTCCCCTTTACGGAGCCTTCCTGCGAGATGGATGTTCAGTGCCACAAGTGCGGCGGCAAGGGCTGCCCCACCTGCAAGGGCGAGGGCTGGATCGAAGTTCTCGGTGCCGGTATGATACATCCCAATGTCCTCAAAATGAGCGGTATCGATCCCGAGGAATACACCGGCTGGGCCTTCGGTATGGGTCTTGAGCGTTTGGCTATGCGCCGCTTTAAGATCTCCGACCTGCGTCTTATTTTCGAGAACGATGTGCGTTTCCTCGAACAGTTTTAAAGGAGGCAGATTATGAATCTCAGTAGAAAATGGTTAAACGAATTCGTTAAGATAGATGCTCCCGAAAGAGATTTCGCCGAGGCTATGACCCTCTCCGGCTCCAAGGTCGAGGTGACCGTTGATCTCGGCGCCGAGATCGAAAATGTCAAGGTCGGCAAGATCCTCTCCATGGTAAAGCACCCCAACTCCGACCATATGTGGATCTGCTCCGTCGATGTCGGTGAAGCCGAGCCCGTTCAGATAGTCACCGGCGCATGGAATGTCCATGTCGGCGACCTTGTTCCCGCCGCGCTGCACAAGTCAAGGCTCCCCGGCGGCAAGGTCATTGAAAAGGGCAAGCTCAGAGGCGAGGAGAGCTACGGTATGCTCTGCTCCCTGAAGGAGCTTTCCCTCGATGAGCGTGACTTCCCCTATGCAGTCATTGAGGCTGCTGCGATACTCGGCGATTATCACCCCATCGACAAGGCAAAGCCCTCGATCTCCGAGGACATCAAAGCCGGTGACAAGATATACGGCAGCGTTGTCGCAGCCTCCGTCAAGTCCGTTTCGGCTGTCGGTGTCAATTCCTTTGAGGTATCCCTCGACTGCGGTGAGGAGGTCAAGGCGATAAGCACTTGCCAGAACATCCATGAGGGTGATCTTGTGGCATACAACACCGCATCCGCCAAGATCTGCACTCTTTCCGATCTCGGTGCAAAGCAGGAGGAATTCCCCCACTGCATTTCCGACGGTATTTTCGTTCTTCATGAGGACGATATTAGGCCCGGCGACGACATAAGAGGCGTTATCGGTGCCGACGATTCCGTTGTTGAGTTTGAGATCACCCCCAACCGTCCCGACTGTCTGTCCGTTATCGGTCTTGCCCGTGAAGCTTCAGCAACCTTTGACGCTCCCCTGAGCCTTCATGAGCCTGTTGTTAAGGGCGGTGCCGAGGGTAAGCTCGATGAATTGCTCACCGTTTTGGTGCCTGCGTCCGATCTCTGCCCGAGATACACGGCGAGGATGGTTCGCAATGTCCGCATTGCTCCCTCTCCCAAGTGGATGCGTGAAAGGCTCCGCGCAATGGGCGTTCGTCCCATAAACAACATCGTCGATATTACAAACTATGTCATGATGGAATACGGTCAGCCCATGCACGCTTTTGACTATCGCTATGTCAAGGGCGGCAAGATCATCGTCCGCAGAGCCGAGGAAGGCGAGGAGCTTACAACGCTCGACGGCAACCTCAGAAAGCTCAACTCCAACATGCTCGTTATCGCCGACGATACCCGTGCCGTGGGTCTTGCCGGTATCATGGGCGGTCTTAACAGCGAGATCGTCGAGGACACCGTGGATGTCGTTTTCGAGTCTGCCACCTTTGACGGCACCTGCATCAGAAAGGGTGCGCTCTCCCTCGGTATGCGTACCGAGGCTTCGGCAAAGTTTGAAAAGGGTCTCGACCCAATGAACACTCTCCCCGCTGTTCAGCGTGCCTGTGAGCTTGTTGAAATGCTCGGTGCCGGTGATGTTGTGGACGGTGTTATCGATGTTTACGACTCCCTGCCCGAACCCACTGTTTTGAGTCTGCGTCCCGACAAGATCAATGAGCTTCTGGGTACCGATATTGACACCGCAAGCATGCAGTCAATTCTCCTGAAGCTCGGCTTCGGCGTTGACGGCGAGACCGTGACCGTTCCCTCTTGGCGCGGTGATGTCAAGCACTACTCCGATCTTGCGGAGGAGGTCGCAAGATTCTTCGGCTACAACAACATCCCCTGCACCCTCGTTTCCGGTGAGACTACTAAGGGCGGCTACAGCCCCGAACAGAAGCTGGAGCAGCAGCTCGGCGCATGCTGCCGTGCTGCGGGCTATGATGAGATAATCACCTACTCCTTCATCTCACCCTCTTACTACGATAAGATCCGTTGGCCGCAGGATGATAAGCGAAGAGAGAGCTTTAAGATCTTAAATCCTCTCGGTGAGGATACCTCCATCATGCGTACAACCGTTTTGCCCTCCATGCTGGAGATACTGACCAGAAACTACAACTTCCGCAACAAGGCTGTTCGTCTCTACGAGATAGGCAGGACCTATGCTCTCGGTGGTGAGGACGGACTCGCAATCGAAAAGAAGGTTCTCTCCCTCGGTGCTTACGGCGGCGATATGGACTTCTTCACCCTTAAGGGTCTTGTCGAAGCTCTGCTTTGCGATATTCGTGCAAAGGATGTTCGCTATGTCGCATGCTCGGAAAACCCCTCTTATCATCCCGGACGCTGCGCCGAGGTCTACTGCGGTGATACCCTTATCGGCGTTCTCGGTCAGATCCATCCCCTTACCGCCGCAAATTACGGTGTCGATGCGGAGCTTTACTGTGCGGAACTGCGCTTTGACGCGCTCTTTGCCTCCAGAGGTGATGAGCCCACCTATGTTCCCCTGCCCCGCTTCCCCGCCGTCACCCGTGACATCGCCCTCGTTTGCGATGCAGCGATCCCCGTTGCAGACCTCCGCGGCTGCATAATGGCAAACGGCGGTGAGTACCTTACCGACTGCACCCTGTTTGATATTTACACCGGATCACATATCGCCGAGGGCAAGAAGTCCGTTGCCTTCTCGCTCACCATGCGCGCAAAGGATCAGACGCTCACCGACGATCATGCCGAGGAGACAGTCGCAAGGGTTTTGTCAGCTCTCGAATCGAAGCTTGGCGCAATTATTCGCTGATTTACAAGATATTGTGTCTTTGGCTGAAAAGTTTTCAAATTTTCCACACTATGCCCTTTACTTTTCATTTCAAAGCGTCTATAATAACGCTATAAAATTTTAATGGGAGGGATATTACCATGGAAGACATCACAAGGAAATTTGCCGCCATTGACAGCAAGACCGAAATGAGGGAAATACTGTCGTCCGTGTATAACTCTCTTAAGGTCAAAGGCTACAACCCAATCAATCAGCTTGTGGGATACATCCTCTCCGAGGACCCTACTTATATTACGAATTACAATAATGCCCGCACTCTGATTTGCCGTATAGACCGTGACGAGCTTTTACACGAGCTTCTTGTTAACTATATCGGTGAAGAAAAGCTGTAATGCACAATCCCAAGATGAGGTCGGTTCCGGCCTCATCTTTTTTGCTAAAAAGAAAATTGGGTATTGACAAAAAGCGAAAATGCTGTATAATATCTCTTGCGCTTAGCGGATTTGTGTAATGGTAGCACACCGGACTCTGACTCCGTTTGTGAGGGTTCGAATCCTTCATCCGCTGCCATCGTAGGGCAATGAAAAAGATATTGTCCAAGAAACCCCCGATAAAATCGGGGGTTTCGTCGTTTCTGCGGTCAGAAAAAATCTGCGATTTTGCGAATGCGAAAATGGTGTATTTTCCTTTGCGGCAGGTTGTGAACTCCGCGAAAACCGAATACAAGCCACCGAGCGTATGGATACAAGCAAATCCATACGCTTTTTTGTATCTGCTATATGAAATCAAGTGGGAACAAAATGATGAGGTGTCAAGAAGAAATGCAGCGGATGTCGTCTGTGAATATGTTTGAATCTGAACAGATGAGATCGAAAAAAGTAAGCAACTACTGCAAATGACATCGCGAAAACACGAAACAAGGTTATTCTTCTGACATAATGTTTTCATAAGGAAAAAGTCACAATATTCTTTCTGTGTTTTCACCCAAACATATTGCAATATAGGCACAGTGTGATATAATTAGTACGAATACTAACGGAA
>CAZLSN010000045.1:0-10969 GCA_964562265.1 uncultured Oscillospiraceae bacterium | reverse complement strand
GTCTCCTGCAATCCTGCGACCCTTGCCCGTGACATTTTGCGGTTTAACGATTGCGGCTATGAGCTCAAAGCCGCCACCGCCGTCGATATGTTCCCCAGAACGCACCATGTGGAGACGGTGTGTTTGCTGACGAGGAAAGATATGCTATAATAAATAATGATTTTGCTCAAAGGGCCATAAGAAAGGATGACACGACATGAAACTTCTGCTCAAAAACGCAAAGATCTACGATGGCACCGGGAGTGCCGCAAAGCACGGATATGTGCTGATCGACAATGACCGCATTGCCAAGCTGGGCACGGAGCTTCCCGACTTAGCTGCGGATCGGGTGATAGACCTCGAGGGCTTATCCGTAGCACCCGGCTTCATCGATGCCCATTCCCACAACGATTGGTTCGCCCTGCGAAGCGACCCTCTGCCGTGGTTTGAGCCCTTTGTGCGTCAGGGCATCACCACATTTGTCACCGGTAACTGCGGACTTTCCGCCGTCGGCTTTGACAAGGACAGCCCCAACAAGGACATCATCGGAGCGGGACTGTTTTTCTTCGGTGACACAAAGGTGCAAAGCGGTTCACTTGACGATTATTTTGCCGCCGCCGACGGTGCAATGCCCTGCAACATGGCGGTGCTGGCAGGCCACTGCACCTCCCGTGCCTCGGTCTCCGGCAGCGTCAACAGACCGCTCAACTCTGATGAGGAAAGCCGTATGCTGGCACTTTTGGAGGAAGCACTTCGGCAGGGTGCGGCAGGTATTTCCCTGGGACTTATGTACGACCCCGGCTTGTTCGCACAAAAGGATGAGCTTAAAAAGGTTGCAGCCCTGTGTGCAAAATATGACCGTCCGCTGACGGTGCATCCCAGGGCAAATTCCGCCGTGTCGATGTCATATCCGGAGCTTCTCGGTCGCTCCCATCTGCTCCGTGCTGTGGACGAGCTCAAGGAGATCGCACTGGAAACCAAGTGCAAGCTTCACTATTCTCATGCAATATTTGTCGGTCGCCGCTCATTCAAGGATAAGGCGGAGTTTTTGCAGATAATGAACGAGCTCCGCTCCGCCGGAGTCGATGCAATGTTTGATATTTACAACGAGCTGCTCGGTGTCTCGGTCATCACTGTCATCCTCCCGACCTGGTATCAGGCAATGTCCAAGGAGGAACGCAAAAAGCCCCTGAACAGACTGAAGCTGACTGCACTTGTCTATGCATCGAGCCTGCTTTTGGGCTTCGGCTTTAAGGATATTCAGGTCGCCTACATTGGCAAGGGCTATGAAAAATACGAGGGCAAGACCGTCCATGACATCGCCAAGGCGGAGGGCATGAGCGATCTTGACGCTTATCTTATGCTGTGCGAAAAGAGTGATTTCAAGGGTCGTGTCAATATGGGGCCGTACACCACTCCGGAGATCATCTCGGACTTTGAGCACAACGAAAATTGCCTCTACATGACCGACGCATGGGTCGAGGAATTCGGCGTGCAGAATCCTGCCATCTACGACTGCTTCCCCAAGTTCCTGCGTGACTCCCTGCTCGGGATAGGTGATACGCCGGAGAATACGGTACGCCGCATGACCGGTGCGACAGCCGATCGCTTTAAACTCACCGACCGTGGTTATATCCGTGAGGGCTGCTTTGCCGACCTCACCGTTTTCGATGAAGCGGAGGTAAAAAACGCACAGCCGGATAAGGAAAAGTCCTTCGGCATCCGCAGGGTGTTCATAAACGGCAAAGAGGTTTTAAATGCAGACAAGCTTGACAGGGAAGCCCTCAAAACCACCGGCATGGCTATCCGTGTCGATTGACGGGCAAAACGAGGCGGAGATCAACAAGCTCCTTTCGGAATGCGCCGACAGGATATAGAATCTTACAAATAAAGGGGTTCGACAAATGACATATACAGAGATTATAATCAAGGTTATGACAGAACACGGCGGACAAGCTTGCTATTCGGATATATATAAGGAATACGAGCGACTCAGTGGCAATCCGCTGACACCGGCGAGATAAAGACCGAACACTTTATGTGCATTACAAAGGAGCGGTGGGAGAATGAATTATGATCTTGACAGATTCCGCAGGGCACAAAGAGGCGAGTACGAGGAGGCACTTGCGGAGATAAAGAGGGGACGGAAAAACGGCCACTGGATGTGGTACATCTTTCCGCAGCTTTCGGGACTCGGTATGAGTGCGACATCGCTGTACTACGGCATCAGGGGCCTCGGTGAGGCAAGGGCGTATTATGACGATCCCGTACTCGGAGGGCGGCTGAGGGAGATAAGCTCCGCCCTGCTTGAGATACCGACAAATGACGCAAGGGCGGTGTTCTGGTATCCGGACGATCTGAAGCTTCGCTCCTGCATGACCCTTTTCGCCGCAGCAGATCCCGAAAATGAGGTCTTCCGAAAGGTGCTGGACAAGTTCTTTGACGGAAAACCCGACGAGCTGACCCTCGAAAAACTCGGTGAATAAAGAAACAAGCCGCATCCCGTGGGATGCGGCTTCAGCTTGTTGGAAAACCCGAATGGGTTTTCCAACATTTTTTGCAGTCTGCTGCGCGCATTATTTGTTCGCTTTTTGCGAACAAATCCCACACTTGCAGACCGAGAAGTATTTTCTGTCAGGTACACGCCCCGACAGAAAATGAATTTAAACATATTTGCCGCTGCGAGCTGCAAACACCGAGAGGCTATTTTGACAGTCTCAAGCCGCATCCCGTGGGATGCGGCTTTGAATTTGGAAAAATCATTTCTTTTTATACGAAACGACGGCGGGGACGGCGATAAGCGTTCCGACGGCGGAGACGATGACACCGACAAGCAGGGTGAAATCGGGACCGTAGCCGTCAAGCAGCAGACCCGCAACGAAGCCCGCAAATACACTGCCGAGGGTTATTGCGGCGGTGAAGAAGGACTGACCTTTGACGACATCCTTTTCGGGAATGATGTCGTTTATATACTGCACCGCAGCGGGGAGCAGCAGCGCAAAGGAGAGCGACTGCAAGGCCTCTGCGGCATACAGTCCGGCAACGCTTGAAGCAAAGTAAATGGCAAGCTCCTTGACCGTGAACATGACGGCGGAAAGACGGAGCAGAAACGAGCAGCTAAACCGTTTTAAAAGCCTTGAAAACAGGAGCATTACGGGGACCTCGACGATGGACATGAAGGCGAGGATGTTGCCCATATCGGACTTGCTGCCGCCCACATTGCGAACATACTCGATGAAAAAATTGCAGATGAGCGAATGGGTGAAGTAAATGACCGCAACGCCGATGAGAAATACGGTGAAGCGTTTGTTCTGCGATACGAAGGCGACGATGCCGCTTGATTTTTCGGTCTGTACCTTTTCCTCGATGACAGAGGGCGCATGCTTGCGCTGATCGCCGTAGAACAGCATGGCGGCGACGCCGCAGACTACCATCGTGAGGATGAGCGAATAGGGGACAGCATCGGCACTTGTGCGCTCGACGAGGGTGCCGAGGATGAGCATGCTTGCGGAGTAGCACAGTGAGCCTATGGCTCTTGCCCTGCCGAAGCTCATTTTAAAGCCCCAGCTCTCGACATAAAAGCACAGAGAGGTGCAAAGCGGCTGCATCAGAAGATTGAGGGCTATGAGAAGAACATAGGACGCCGAAAGGGGAAGGGAGCCGTCCGGCAAAAGCAGCAGTCCCACACACAAAACAAGAGACAGCAGCGACATTATGCCGATACAGCCGGACAGAGTCTTTTGCCCACGGCGATCGATGAGAGCGGCGATGATCGGCTGCACCGAAAAGCTTACGATGTTGCCGATGGTTATAACGATGCCGATCTCATAATTCGAGAACGCACGGGCCTGCAAAAATACGGCGATGAAGTTGAAGATAATGCCGCTCATTGCCCAGTATGAGCCCTGCATTGCGGAGTATCTGATGTTCAGCCTTGTGTTCATAGTCATCTCCCAAGTCGATTTTAAGATATTATTTTAACACAAACTTCAATAAGATACAACAAAAAACCCCTCAGGTCAAGTCCCGTTTTTCTCCGTTCACACAATTCGCTTGATTTTTATCAACTCTTAGTATATATTATTTGAGCTACTGCGCAAAAAGGAGCGAAAACTTTGGCTAAATCCAAAGAACAAAACTATCTGCACGGCGCCGTCATTTTGACAGTCGGCGTTGTGATAATGAAAATACTCGGCGCAATATATAAGATACCCCTCGGCAATATGCTCGGCAACGAGGGCTATGCACTGTTTTTGTCGTCGTATAATATATACAGTGTATTTCTGATGCTCGCGACAGCGGGCTTACCCGTTGCGCTCTCCCGCATGATAAGTGCCGCAAACTCTCAGGGGCGGCAAATGCAGGTACGCAGGACCTTCCGTGTGGCACAGAGCGCATTTTTCATGCTCGGCTTTTTATGCACCGCCGTGATGCTCTTTTTCCCCGATTGGCTTGCGGGCGAGGTACTGCATAATCCCGATGCCTCAGAGAGCATATTCGTCCTCGCACCCTCCGTTCTGATGTGCTGCATCATGTCCTCCTACAGGGGCTTTACGCAGGGTCACGGCAACATGATACCCACCACCGTCGGACAGGTGCTTGAGGTTTTGGCAAAGGTCATCGTCGGACTTGCGCTTGCATGGTATCTCACAAGCGGCGGCTACGATATATCCGTCTCCTCCGCAGGTGCGGTGCTTGGTGTTACGGCAGGCTCCCTTGTCGCCCTTGTTTACATGATGATAGCCAAGCGCAGACTGTATTCGTTTGACACCGTGTCCGAACCCGATGTACCCGATTCGAGAGGGAGCATACTGAAAGAGCTTGTGCGTATCGGCGTGCCGATAGCCCTCGGATCCATTGTGCTTTCGCTTGTGAATCTCATCGACTCCAGCCAGTGCATGGGCAGACTTCAGGAGGCAGCCGGCTTCACCTATAAGCAGGCAAAGGAGCTGTACGGCACCTACGGCTATGCACAGACCCTTTTCAATCTTCCCGCAGCATTTATAACCCCGCTGACGATCTCCATAATCCCCGCGATAGTAACGAACCTTTCAAACGGCAAAAGAGATGCCGCATCGAAGATCTCGGAGGATTCGCTGCGTATCGCCGCTGCGATATGTCTGCCGATGGGTGTGGGATTGTCTGTTTTGTCCGATCCCATTATAAGACTTCTGTACTCCGACCTTCACGAATCCGGCCCCGCACTGCTGCTTGTACTCGGAATAGCGTCGATCTTCGTCTGCATGTACCTTATGAGTACTGCGGTCTTGCAGGCAACGGGGAATGAAAAGCTGACGCTCATATCGATAATCACCGGCGGCATCGTCAAGATCACCGTGAACTACTTCCTTGTCGGTGATCCCGATATAAACATCTACGGCGCACCCATAGGTACACTTTGCTGCTACATTTCAATGTGCGCAATGAACTACGCCTTCATGTGCAAAAAGCTCGATAAGGCACCGAAGCTCGGCAGAGTCCTCGGCCGCCCCCTGCTTTCGACGATCGTCATGGCAGTCGTCGCCTTCGGAGCCTACACCGTCTGCACGGCAATCGCCGCACCGACGGACAGGCTGATGCTCACACTCGACCTTTGCGTTGCGATAGTTGCGGCGGTCGCAGTGTATGCGGTATTTGCCATAAAGCTCCGTGCTATAACCGCTGAGGACATGTCATTGATACCCAAAGGAGACAAAATCGCCCGTTTGTTACATATGAGATAAACATTTTACTCATTTTTGTAAAAAAAGCTTGCATACACAGAGAAAATGTGATAGATTTTCAATGCTGCGCTTTTAGCAGCAAAATGTGGAAAACCTGTGCATTTTCAAAAGATACGCAGGTTATTATATAATCAGTGCAGTGACGCATATTTTTAGGAGGATAACACATGAATAAGGCAGAGCTTATCGCAGCCGTTGCAGAGAAAACCGGCATGTCCAAGAAGGATTCCGAAAAGGCAGTCAACGCAGCATTTGACACCATCGTAGAGACCCTCGTTTCCGGCGAGAAGGTTCAGATGGTCGGCTTCGGCGTATTTGACATCAAAGAGCGCGGCGAGCGTGTAGGCCGTAACCCCAAGACCCGTGAAGAGATCGCGATCCCCGCATCCAAGGTTCCCTTCTTCAAGGCAGGTAAGGCACTTAAGGACGCAGTTGCAAAGTAAGTTGCATATAAAACGCCGAGTATAAAAACTCGGCGTTTTGAATATTTCGGAGTAAAGTATGAGAATTGACAAGTATCTTAAAGTCTCCCGGCTCATAAAGCGCAGAACGGTGGCGGGCGATGCCTGCGGAAGCGAAAGAGTATCCGTGAACGGAAAACCGGTCAAGGCAAGCTACAGGGTGAAGATCGGTGACATTATCGAGATCGCCTTCGGTCAGCGTGTTTTAAAGGTCGAGGTCCTGAGCATAAACGAGACTGCGAAAAAAGATGAAGCCCCCGCAATGTATCGTGAGCTTTAAAGCCGAAGAATGTTTTAGATTGAAGCAAAAAGTACGCAGAGCGATCTGCGTACTTTTTGCGGCGTTTTATACCGTATCGAATTTGTAAACCGTTCGGCTTTTAAATGTCTCACCCATTTTGAGCAGACACGACGGGAACTCGGGCCTGTTTGGCGAGTCGGGATAAAACTGCGTTTCAAGGCAGACGGCAGAGTTTTTTTCGTAAACGGCACCGCCCTTGCCGAGTCTCTTGCCGAGTCCACCCGCACAGTAAAGCTGCACTGCGGGGAGGTCGGTCGTGACCGTCAGCCTCCGTCCGCTCACGGGATCATACAGCACGGCACACGGCTCACCGTCAAGGCAAAAGCAGTGATCGAAAAAGCCGTGCCTTATCGCTCTCCGTCTGCGAAAATCAAAATCCGTACCGTCAACGGAGCGTTTCTCACCGGTGGGGATAAGCTCATCGTCAACGGGGAGATAGTAATCGGCATTTATCATAAGCTCATGGGAAAGAATATCGCCCCTGCCGCCGAGGTCGAAATAGCTGTGATTTGTCGGACTCAGCACCGTGTCTGCGTCCGAGACTGCCTCGTAGCCGATAAGAAGCTCATTTTGCTCCGTGAGCGTGTATGTGACGGAAAATGACAGCTCACCGGGGAAGCCGTCCTCGCCGTCGGGAGAGCGGTATTCAAAGCGTACATGGTCGTGATCACCCTGCGCCGAAAAACGCTTTAAACTGAATCCTGTGCCACCGTGGAGGGTGTTTTGCCCCTCGTTCACGGTGAGAGTGTATCTCCTGCTGCCGATGGTAAAGGAGGCGGCCGAGATCCTGTTTGCGTATCTTCCGACGACGGCACCCAAATAGCCGTCGTTTTTTAAATATTCCTCCGGCGTATCGTATCCGAGTACCACATCGCATAGCCTTCCGTCTCTGTCCGGAACGAAAAGGCTTTGCACGGTTGCACCGAGATCGCAGAGGGAAACTCTCATCCCGTTTGCGTTTTCCAAAGTGTATAAGAGATAATCACCGAATTCTTCGGTTTTGAGCATAAAATCACCCCAAAGTCATTATAATACGCTTTGCTTTGCGGTGCAAGAGCGGGCTTCTGCGTGCGTTTAGATGCAGAAAATGTGTTAATTTGTAATCAAAGAAGAGCAAAAAGTCATTGAAAATGCTACACTTTTCACAATTTTGGAAACAATAAGGATGTTGACATTGAGGCGCAATTAAAGTACAATTGACAAGGTTATATTGTAACGGAAAAATCAAAATATATTTCAGACAAGAGGTAATGAGATGTTTAAAGTAGTAACCAAAAGATTTTTGAACGAGGCTAAGACCATCTGCCTGTTCGAGATCGAGGCACCCCTGGTCGCAAAGCACGCCCAGGCAGGTCAGTTCGTCATCTTCCGTCTCGATGAGCAGGGTGAGCGTACCCCCGTCTCCGTCGCCGGATATGACCGTGAGAAGGGCACCGTCACCGTTATGGTGCAGGCCGCAGGACGTACCACCAAGATGCTCCACACCGTTGAGCAGGGTGACTATATCACCGACTTCGTCGGCCCTCTCGGCAAGGCTACCGAAATGGACGGACTTAAAAAGGTCTGTGTCGTTGGCGGCGGCGTTGGCTGTGCCATCGCATACCCCATCGCAAAGGAGATGCACGCAAAGGGCATCGACGTGACCTTTATCGCAGGCTTCAGAAGTGCCGATATCGTCATCCTCAAGGACGAGCTCAAGGCCGCTTCCGATAAGCTCATCATGTGTACCGACGACGGCACCTACGGTGAGAAGGGCTTCACCACCCAGTACTTAAAGCAGGAGATCGACGCCAATATCGCAGAGGGCAAGCCTCAGTTCGACCGCGTCATCGCCATCGGCCCCGACATCATGATGAAGTTCCTCGCCGATGTCACCCGTCCCTATGGCATCAAGACCATCATCTCCCTCGACCCCATCATGGTTGACGGCACCGGTATGTGCGGTGGCTGCCGTGTTATCGTCGGCGGTGAGACCAAGTTCGCCTGTGTTGACGGCCCCGACTTTGACGCTCACGAGGTCGATTTCGACTCTCTCATTAAGCGTGCCGCATTCTATAAGGATGAGCAGGACGAAGCCGCAAAGCACATCTGCAACATAACGGGAGGTAAGCGTAATGGCTAATATGAAGATGGAAAAGAACCCGATGCCCGAGCAGGAGCCTCTGGTTCGCAATAAGAATTTTGACGAGGTCGCACTCGGCTACACCCCCGAGATGGCAATGGACGAGGCAAAGCGCTGCCTCAATTGCCACAATATGCCCTGCCGCAGCGGCTGCCCCGTTTCCGTTCGTATCCCCGAGTTTATCGCCAAGGTCGCCGAGGGTGACTTTGACGCAGCATATGAGATAATCACCTCCACCAACTCCCTGCCCGCTGTCTGCGGCCGTGTATGCCCCCAGGAGAAGCAGTGTGAGTCCAAGTGCGTAAGAGGCATTAAGGGTGAGCCTGTCGGTATCGGCCGTCTGGAGCGTTTCGTAGCCGACTACCATATGAATAAGGAAGACAAGGAGCCCGTTAAGGTTCCCGAGTCCAATGGCCACCGTGTAGCGATCATCGGCTCCGGTCCCGCGTCCCTCACCTGTGCCGGCGACCTCCGCAAGATGGGCTACGAAGTCACCATTTTCGAGGCATTCCACAAGCCCGGCGGCGTTCTGGTATACGGCATCCCCGAGTTCCGTCTTCCCAAGGACAAGGTCGTTGCAGTCGAGGTCGAGAACCTCAAGGCAATGGGCGTTGAGATAGTCACCGACGCAGTCATCGGCAAGGCAATCACCATTGACGAGCTGCTTGACGAGGAGAAATTCGAGGCAGTGTTCATCGGCTCCGGCGCAGGTCTGCCCCAGTTCCTGCACATCCCCGGCGAGAACCTTCTCGGCGTTTACTCCGCAAACGAGATACTCACCCGTACCAACCTCATGAAGGCATACCGTGACGATTACGATACGCCGATAAAGCACCCCAAGTGCGTTGCGGTCGTCGGCGGCGGCAATGTCGCAATGGACGCAAGCCGTGTTGCAAAGCGTCTTGGTGCGGAGCATGTTTACATCACCTACCGCCGTGGCCGTGACGAGCTTCCCGCAAGAAAGGAAGAAGTCGAGCATGCAGAGGCGGAGGAGATCGAGTTCAAGCTCCTCAATAACCCTGTTGCCATCCACGGTGACGAGAATGGTCATGTAACCGGCATCGAGCTTCAGAAGATGGAACTCGGTGAGCCCGACGAAAAGGGTCGCCGTAAGCCCGTTCCCGTTGAAGGCTCCAACTGGATCCTCGATTGCGACGCAGTCATCATTGCGATCGGCACCAGCCCCAACCCCCTGATCCGCTCCACCACCAAGGGCCTCACCGTCACCCGCAAGGGCGGCATCGAGGCGGACGAAGGCGGCCGTACCGCTCGTGAGGGCGTGTTCGCAGGCGGCGACGCAGTCACCGGCTCCGCAACCGTCATCCTCGCAATGGGCGCAGGCAAGACCGGCGCAAAGAGCATCGACGAGTACATCCGCTCCAAGAACGCATAATAAACATATAAGCAAAAAATCGCAGACATTTGTCTGCGATTTTTTATGTGAAATTTGCATTTGATATATTGCGTTTTTTGACACTTTAGTGTAAAATGTTAGCGAATATAAATGCATTTTATGGACACTTGTGTTGATTTTGTCCTTTATGCATCGGGAGGAGTACGATGAACCGTTCGCAGTTTCAGGAGCATCTTGAGAAAAACACCTCGGCAAAGCTGAGGGATGTTGTCGCAGAGGTGCTTTACGACGAAATTATTTCCCTGCGCATAGCACCCGGATCCAAGCTCAATGTAAACTCCATTGCATCGTCTCTCGGCATTTCGAGAACGCCGGTTGCCGAGGCGATAAATACCCTTGCGGACAAGGGCTTTGTAGTATCGAAGCCGCTTTCGAGCGGATTCTTCGTCATCGACCTGAACCTACACGATATGATCGAGCTGTACGATGTCCGTGCGGCTATCGAGTGTGAGGCTGCGGCACTGTGTACCGAAAGGGCAGACGAGAAGACGATAGCGGAGCTTGTCCGCCTTGCAGACTGCTACCGTGACGCCGTCCTTCGCGGCGATCATGACGGTATGGCGGCATACGACATGCCCTTCCATGCGCTCATTGTCGAAAACTGCGGCAACCGCTATATTCAAAAGTGCTATGAGATGTTGCTGCCGAACCTGACGATGTATCAGGCGTCGATGATAAAGTTCTTCTCATCCTCCGACGGCAACCCCTGGAGCGCAAGCATCACATACAATCACAACGCCATCGCCGAAGCGATAAAGATGCGTATTCCCGAGCTTGCCCGTCAGGCGATGAGCAGCCATGTGACCTCGGGCCTCAATTACGCCACCCACTGTGGCGGCGGTGCAGACCCCTTCGCCTTCATCCGAAACCCCAAGCTCAGAAAATGAATTTTAAATGTAAAAAAGAAGCCATCGAAGATGGCTTCTTTTTTAATTATCCAGCATACAGCGAACGGTTACACGGCTTCGA
>CAZLSN010000044.1:0-11046 GCA_964562265.1 uncultured Oscillospiraceae bacterium | reverse complement strand
AGCTCATAAAGCAGGACAATCCCTTCCCCGCGATCTGCGGCAGCATCTGCAACCGCCGCTGCGAGGACGCATGCACCAGAGGCTGCGTCGGTGATCCCGTTGCTATCGACGAGATCAAGAAGTTCATCGCAGAGAAAGAACTCAACGAGAAGGATCGTTACATCCCGCCCCGCAGAACCAAGAAGCTCTCCACCGAGGATTATGAGGAAAAGATCGCTGTCATCGGTGCAGGCCCCGCAGGTATGAGCTGTGCTTATTACCTCGCCAACATGGGTTACCCCGTAACCGTTTTCGACCGCAACAAGATCCCCGGCGGTATGCTCACCATGGGCATCCCCTCCTTCCGTCTCGATCGGAAGGTCATCTCCGCAGAGATCGATGTCCTCAAGAAGATGGGCGTCACCTTCAAGTGCGGCGTTGAGGTCGGCAAGGATGTCACCATTCAGGAACTCAGAGATCAGGGTTACAAGGGCTTCTTCGTCGCCATCGGCGCACAGAAGAGCGCAAAGCTCGGTATCCCCGGTGAGGATCTGACCGGTGTTTACGGCGGCGTTGACTTCCTCCGTGACATAAACCTCGGCAACAAGGTCGAGCTCGGCAAGAAGGTCGCCGTAGTCGGCGGCGGCAATGTCGCTCTCGACGTCGTTCGTACCGCTATCCGTACCGGCGCAGAAGAGGCTTACCTCGTCTATCGCAGAAGTGCAGAAGAAATGCCCGCCGATAAGGAAGAGCTTGAAGAGGCTCTCGAAGAAGGCATCAAGGTCTACTACCTCAGCGCACCCGTTGAGATCACCGGCACCGCAGCAGGCAAGGTCAACGGCCTCAAGGTCGAGGTCATGGAGCTTGGCGAGCCCGACGAAAAGGGTCGCAGAAAGCCCGTCGGCACCGGCAAGTTCAAGACCATCAAGTGCAGCTCCGTTATCGCCGCCGTCGGTCAGACCATCGACTGGGGCAACATCGATACCGGTGCAATGCTCAAGGGCAAGAAGAACAACGCAGAGGCAGACGGTCTCACCCTTCAGACCGCAGAGCCCGACATTTTTGTCGGCGGCGACTGCATGACCGGACCCAAGTTCGCTATCGATGCTATCGCAGCAGGTCACGAGGCAGCCATCTCCCTGCACCGCTATGTACACCCCGGCAACAGCCTGACTCTTGCCCGTAACCACAGAGACTTCATTGAGCTCAACAAGAACGATGTCGTCCTCGGTATCGAGAGCTTTGACAAGCCCGGTCGTCAGCAGGTCGCACACGATCGTCGCAAGGCAAAGACCATGAAGAACGATCGTATCACCTTCACCGAGGAGCAGGTCAAGGCAGAAGCTTCCCGTTGCCTCGGCTGCGGTGCCTCCATCGTTGACACCAATCGCTGCATCGGCTGCGGTCTCTGCACCACCCGTTGTGAGTTTGACGCTATCCACCTGTCGAGAGACGTTCCCGAAGCTTCCGACATGTGCAAGTCCGAGGATAAGCTCAAGTACGTCGGTCCTTATGCCGTAAAGCGTGCCGGCAAGATCCTTATCAAGGATCTCAAGGAAAAGTTCGCAAAGAAATAATCACCGGAGGAATAATCCATGCATGAGCTTGGAACGGTTTTTTACGTAATTAAAGAGGTCGAAAAGCTTGTCGAGGAGCACAATCTCTCCGTCGTCGCTTCGGTAACCTTGGAGATCGGTGAGGTAAGCGGTATCATTCCAGAGTACATCGTCGATTGCTGGAACTGGGCAAGGAAGGAGACTAAGTACCTCAAGGAGACCGAGATCAAGGTCGAAAATCTCGAAGCCGTGACCTACTGTGAGGACTGTCAAAAGACCTACTCCACCGTTAAGTATGCCAAAATCTGTCCCTATTGCAAGAGTGAGCACACTTATCTGCTCACCGGCAATGAGTACAATATCAAGGAAATTGAAGCTATGTAGCTTTAAATTACAGGCATTCTCCCCACTCGTTTTGAGTGGGGAGTTTTTTGATTCCAAATGTTTTCAAATAAACGATTACCCCCCTCGATTCAAAAATATACAATTTCAGAAAATCTGTATTGACTTTCCGGTTGCAGCATGTTTTTCTCGTGAGAGGTTGTAATCAATGCTCGCCGTTTCTCCGACATTCAAGATGCGCGAAGCGAAAGCGACCGTGCTGCAGGAGAGGCTTTGATTGCCACAATGAAATCCGGCATTGAACTGTATCGTGAAGTGCAGAACAATCCCTCGTTCAAAAAGTGGTTATTCGACAGCGTTTTCAACGCTACCTATATTGCGGATAGCGGTAATCGGATATAGGAGGCGAAGATATGTCACTTAGAGACACCGGCAAGTTTATCAGTCTTATTCTTCGCCACAAGCCTGATGCAATAGGGATTACCCTTTCGGGTGTCATTTTTCATATTATCACATCATCAAAAAAGACGCCCGTAGGCGTCTTTTTTATTGCTTAGAATTTATTTAATTGCCGTATTCGCAGATGTAGGCGATCTTTCCGGTGTAGTACTTTGAGTACTTTTCAAGCGGATCCATTCTGCTGTCGTTATACAGCCATGTATCGTCCGGCTGGCGAACCATCATCACATAGTTTTCCTCGGCACCGTCATAGCTGTCCGTCATGGAGGGTTCACCCTGCTGCCAGAAGTAGTGGTCTACATCCTGACCGCTTGTCCATGTCATAAGACCGGCGGGGTCACGGTAGCAGCCTATCCACACATACTTCACATTATAATCACGAAGCATGGCACATATCGTGTCGTACTCCTCCTGAGAGTTTATCGTCACAAGGTGGCCGCCCTTTTCAACGCAGGCAAGCTCTGCCTCGTCCCAGCTTAAGTCGCCGACTATTATCTCATAGCCCTGCTTTACGGGCTCACTCGGCGTCGGCGTCGGTTCGGGAGTGGCGGAGGGTTCCACACTCGGCGTTACCGTCGGACTCGGAGTTGCAGTCGGTTCGGGGGTATCCTCAAAGGGCAGCTTGTCCCAAAAGACATATACCGCAAGTCCCACAAGAACAAGAGCCGTCAGAACGATAAGCACGGCTTTGCCGCTGCCGCTGCTCTTCTTTTTCTTTTTCTTCTTTTTCTGCTGCGGCTTTTTCTTTGCATTTGGCGAAGGATATGCCACGGCGGGCTTATGGGAGGCAGCCTCTTCTCTCGGCTTTACGGGCTTTTGAGTCTTCGGCTTTTCCTCGGTCTCGGGCTTTATCTCGGGTGACGCAAACACAACGGGTTCGGGTCCCGGTCCGGATATATCCTCGGCGGGAGCAGCTTTCTCTATCGGTGTCTCAGCGACTTCGGGAGTCTCGATGAGTTCCGGAGTTTCGACGACTTCGGGAGTCTCGATGAGTTTCGGAGTTTCGGCAATCACTTTCTCTTCCTCGGCGGGAGCTTCAACGATCTCGACCGTTTCCTCTTCTTCCTCGGGCTGCGGCTCCTCTATGTCGTCATCGATGAGAGAGCTATGTATTATGTCAACCATCATGCGCTCTATGACACTGAGTTCATCGACCTGCTTGCCAAACACCTCGGCTGCCGTTCTCGATGCATCGACCGGTACGGCTTCGAGGTAATCTTTGAGGGCTGCGGCGAGTTCGGAGGCGTCGAAATAGCGTTCCATCTCTTTAAAAGCCGTTGCCTTTTCGATTATCGCTTTGAGCTTTTTGCCCGCACCCCAAGGGGCGCAGATACTCTCTCCGTTCATGCGGGTCTTCAGGGCATTTGCTCTTGAGTCCGGAACATCATCGGCATTGCGGGGAACGAAGGGCAATCTGCCTCCGTTGCAGCCTGCGAAAAGCATAAGACCCACGGAATAAACATCGGAGCGGACGGATCCCTTGCCGTTCCAGAAAAGTTCCGGTGCAAGGTATTCAAGCTCCTCCCTTGTCCAGCCCGTGCTGCCCATTGCGGCAGCGGGACCCAGGATCGCTTTGTCCTCCGTGAGCATGATGTTGCTCGGGCGGACGCCTCCTCTGAATTCACCGCCGGACTCCACACAAAGTGCGTCGCAGACCTTGATGGCAAAGTCGATAAGCTCGCCTCGTTTAAACTCGTAAAGCTTATCTCCGACTGCATTTTCGGGAGAAAATGTGGGATTTTCGTTCATCTTTATCCCTCCATTATTATGGATGTTAACATAATATCACGGCAAACTCAATATGTCAAACATGAATGTACATAACTTGCGAAAATGTACTGCTCATATTCTCTTATCAATATCTGTTATTCGTTTGCGAAAATGCGCTGCCCCACCTTTTCATTTATCAAAATATGTGGTATTATAATTTATTATAGTAAAAGCAAAGGCTTTCGGAGGCGGCTATGGAAAACGGTCATGAATGTTATATCATCGCAGCAGGCGACTTCTTCGGGCTTCATACTCAGCCCGATGACAGCGACTATGTCATCGCCGCCGATGCGGGCTATGAGCATTGCCGCAAAAACGGCATCGTTCCCGATCTCATTTTGGGTGACTTCGACTCCCTCGGTGAGATACCCGATTGTCCCAATGTGCTGACACTCCCCGTTGAGAAGGACGATACCGATACGGTTTATGCCGCAAAGCTCGGACTCCAGAAGGGCTACCGCAGCTTTTTCGTCTACGGCGCACTCGGCGGCAAGCGAAGTGACCACAGCATTGCCAATATGCAGCTTCTTTTGTACCTTGCAAACCGCTCCTCCCGTGGGTGGATCTACGGTGAAAACTGCGTTTGGACTGCGATCAAAAACTGCGGGATAAAGCTCTCCGGCAAGGGCGATGTTTCGGTATTTTGCATTGACGGCAAGGCGGAGGGCGTGAGCATAAGCGGGCTTAAATATGAACTGAGTGACGCCGTTATCGGCTCGGACTTCCCCATCGGCGTAAGCAATCATCTTGACGGTGAAGGTACGATAAGTGTTGAAAACGGCTGTCTTTTAATAATGTACGATTCCGAAATAGGAGAAACAGAGTGTTGAAATATAATGCCGGCGAATGTGATATCGCCGTGATCGGTGCGGGTCATGCGGGGATCGAGGCATCCCTTGCCGCCGCACGCTTGGGAATGAAAACAATATGCTTCACCGTGAACCTTGACAGTGTGGGCAATATGCCGTGCAATCCGGCTATCGGCGGCACAGGCAAGGGGCATCTTGTGCGTGAGCTGGATGCTCTCGGCGGTGAGATGGGCAAGGCTGCGGACAAGGCTTGCATACAATATCGGATGCTCAACCGAGGCAAGGGCAAGGCGGTATACTCCCTCCGTGCGCAGGCTGACAGGCGGCGGTATCAGGAGGTCATGAAGCAGACCCTTGAGCAGCAGGAGAATCTTCTTACGAAGCAGGCGGAGGTCGTTGAGATCGCCGTCGAAAACGGTGCTGTCGTATCTGTCACGACCCACACCGGTGCGGTATATCGCTGCAAGGCCGTTATAATCGCAAGCGGTACCTATCTCAGAGGCAGAACGATAGTCGGCGAGGTTTTGAGAGATTCCGGTCCCGACGGTCTTGCTGCGGCGATGAGCCTCACGGATTCGCTGAACGAAATGGGGCTCAGGCTTCGCAGATTTAAGACCGGAACTCCGCCGAGGGTCAATGCAAGGAGCGTCGATTTCTCGAAGATGGAGCTTCAGGAGGGTGACTGTGAGACAGAGGGCTTTTCCTTTGAGACCGAGACTCCGCCTGAAAACAGAGCGGTCTGCTATCTCACCTACACCAACGAAAAAACCCACGAGGTCATACGAAATAATCTCGACCGCAGTCCGATATACTCCGGCGTCATTGAGGGGGTCGGCCCACGCTACTGTCCGAGTATTGAGACGAAGATCATGACCTTTAAGGACAAGCCCCGCCATCAGCTTTTCATTGAGCCTATGGGACTGAACACCGAGGAGCTTTACATTCAGGGTCTGTCCTCATCCCTGCCGGAGGAGGTCCAGCTTGAGATGCTGCACACAATCACAGGGCTTGAAAATGCGGAGATGACCCGCTGCGCCTACGCTATTGAGTACGACTGCATCGATCCGACAGAGCTTTACCCCACGCTTGAAACAAAAAAAGTCACCGGACTTTACGGTGCGGGGCAGTTTAACGGTTCCTCCGGCTACGAGGAAGCGGCGGTTCAGGGCTTTGTTGCGGGCGTTAACGCCGTGAGAAAGATAAAAGGCGAAGAACCGTTTATATTAAAACGCTCCGACGGCTACATCGGAACGCTCATCGACGATCTCGTAACGAAGGGGACAAATGAGCCGTACAGGATGATGACCTCCAGAAGCGAATACCGCCTGCTGCACCGTCAGGACAATGCCGATGAGCGGCTGTGTGAGATTGGCAGAGATCTTGGGCTTATTTCCGAGGAAAGGCTGAATCTTGTCAAGGCAAAATACGCTGCCGTTGAGGATGAGATAAAGCGGCTTTGCGGCACACATCTTGCCCCCTCAAAGGAGCTTAATGCCCTGCTTTCCGAAAAGGGCAGTGCCGAGGTGCAAAGCGGCGTTTCCCTTGCGGAGCTTATCCGTCGTCCGGAGCTTGGGTATGAGGAGCTTAAAGAGCTTGACAAAATGCGTCCCGATCTGCCGAGGGCGGTCGGAGAGCAGGTAGAGATACGGCTCAAATACGACGGCTATATCAAGCGTCAGCTAAAGCAGGTGGAGGAATTCACCCGTTTGGAAAATCGGCTTTTGCCCGATGATATAGATTATGATGCAATAGAGGGGCTTCGTTTGGAGGCAAGGGAAAAGCTCAAGGCGATACGCCCCAAATCCTTCGGTCAGGCAGGGCGCATATCCGGTGTCTCCCCTGCCGACATCGGTGTTCTTATGATAAGCATTGAAGGAGGCCGCCGATGAAAGTTGTACTCGGTTTTTCCGGCGGCGTCGATTCCTCGGTCTGTGCCGCACTTTTATTGCAGCAGGGCTATGAAGTCCTGGGGCTTTATATGGATAACGGCGGTGAAGACGCTCTTAACGATGCGATAAACACCGCAAAGTTCTTCGGCATCCCGCTCAGGGTCGCCGATGTTCACGATGCTCTGGAGCGCAATGTCTGCAAACCCTTTACCGAGGCTTATTTAAACGGTGAGACCCCGAACCCCTGCATCATCTGCAACCCATCGGTGAAGTTCCGTACGCTATGCGATTACGCCGACGAGGTCGGTGCGGAGCTTATTGCAACGGGACATTACGCAAGAGCGGAAAACGGCATGCTCTTTAAGGGCAGACCTGAAAACGATCAAAGCTACATGCTCTGCCGCATCAAAAGAGAACAGCTTCAGAGGCTCATTCTCCCGCTCGGCGGCTACGCCAAAACGCAGGTGCGTGAGCTTGCCCGCACCTTCGGTATTCCCGTTGCCGACAAGCCCGACAGCATGGAGATCTGCTTTATTCCCGATAAGGATTACATCGGCTGGCTCTCAAAGCGTGCCGAACTCCCTCCGGAGGGCGATTTTGTATTCCACGGTGAGGTCATCGGAAAGCATGAAGGCATTCACCGCTACACCGTCGGTCAGCGCAGAAGCGGTCTTTTTAACGAAAGAAAGCTTTATATCTCGAAGATCGATCCCGAAACGAACCGAATCGAGCTTGCGCTCTGGGAGGAGCTGTTTAAATACGATGTCGCAGCCCGTGATTTTTCGTGGCTGTGCGATCCCCCGCAGGGTACGATCTCCGCAAGCGTCAAGGTGCGCCACACAAAGTGGGAGAATCCGTCCTGTGAGGCGTATATCGACGGCAACCTTGTTCGGATACACACTTCCGAACCCCTCAGAGCCCCCGCAAGAGGTCAATCCGCTGTGCTTTATGACGGAGAAAGAGTCCTCGGCGGTGGATTTGTTGTTTGATTTGACCGTTGACCGAATCGACATTTTATGAGACAATCACATTTATATTATTTATTGTCGGAGGAACAATGCCATGGCTTACTATTACAATGAACCGTCCAGAACCTTCAGCGAATACCTGCTCATTCCGGGTTACACCGATGAGAATTGTGTCCCCTCAAATGTCAGCTTAAAGACTCCCCTTGTTAAGTTTAAGAAGGGTGAAGCGCCCGCTCTTTCGCTGAATGTTCCCTTTGCTTCCGCTATCATGCAGTCGGTCTCCGACGACAGGATGGCAATAGCTCTTGCAAAGGAAGGCGGTATCTCCTTCATCTACGGCGCACAGACCGTCGAGGATGAGGCAGCCATGGTCGCAAGAGTTAAAAGCTACAAAGCCGGCTTCGTCGTCAGCGCATCGAACATTATGCCCGATCAGACGCTTGCCGATGTTCTGGAGCTTAAAGCGAAAAACGGCTACTCCACTATGGCGGTAACCGATGACGGCACCGCAAACGGTAAGCTTCTCGGCATCGTTTCCAGCCGTGACTACAGAGTGAGCCGTATGAGTACCGAGCTTAAAGTCTGCGAATTTATGACCCCTCTTGAGAAGCTCGTTACCGCTCCCCTCGGCACGACCCTTAAAGAGGCAAACGACATCATTTGGGATCACAAATTAAACTCCCTCCCCATCGTCGATGACGAGGGCAGACTCAGTTACTTTGTCTTCCGCAAGGACTATTCCGAACACAAGGCAAACCCCAATGAGGTCTTGGATGAGCATAAGCGTTACATCGTCGGTGCAGGTATCAACAGCAGAGACTATGAAAAGCGTGTCCCCGCTCTCGTTGAGGCAGGTGCCGATATTCTGTGCATCGACTCCTCCGAGGGTCACTCCGTTTGGCAGAAGCGCACCATCGAATTCATCCGTGAAAAATACGGTGAGAGCGTCAAGGTCGGTGCAGGCAATGTTGTTGACAGGGACGGCTTTTTGTTCCTCGCCGAAGCAGGTGCCGATTTCGTCAAGGTCGGTATCGGCGGCGGCAGCATCTGCATCACCCGTGAGACCAAGGGTATAGGCCGCGGTCAGGCTACAGCTCTTATCGAGGTCGCAGCCGCAAGAGACGAATACTTTGAGAAAACCGGTATTTATGTTCCCATCTGCTCCGACGGCGGTCTTGTTCATGATTATCACATGACCCTCGCTCTTGCCATGGGTGCCGACTTCCTCATGATGGGCAGATACTTTGCCCGATTCGACGAAAGCCCCACCGCAAAGCTCATGGTAAACGGCGTTTATGTCAAGGAGTACTGGGGCGAAGGCTCGAACCGTGCCCGCAACTGGCAGAGATATGACCTCGGCGGCAAGGCTGGACTCAGCTTCGAGGAGGGTGTCGATTCCTATGTCACCTACGCCGGTCCCCTGCATGACAATGTTGAGATGAGCGTTTATAAGATTAAATCCACCATGTGCAACTGCGGTGTTACCAATCTTGACGATCTCAAGCGCAACGCAAAGCTCACCCTCGTTTCCTCCGTCAGCATAGTCGAGGGCGGCAGCCACGATGTTATTCTCAAAAACAAATAACTTGATATAAAAGGCGGTTTGAATTATGATTGCATTAGGATGTGACCACGGCGGTTATGCTCTCAAGCAGGAGGTCATGAAGCATCTCACCGCAAGAGGTCTGGAGTTTAAGGACTTCGGCACCTACTCCGAAGATAGCTGCGACTACCCCATTTACGGTAAAGCTGTTGCAAATGCCGTCGCAAACGGTGAATGCGACAAGGGCATTATCATATGCGGCACCGGCATCGGTATCTCCATCACCGCAAACAAAGTCCCCGGCATAAGAGCCGCCCTTTGCGGCGACTGCTTCTCCGCCGAGGCCACAAGACTGCACAATGACGCAAACATCCTTGCCATGGGTGCAAGAGTAGTCGGTGCGGGTCTTGCGCTGAAGATCGTTGACACCTTCCTTGACACTCCGTTTTCCGGTGATGAGCGTCACATTCGCCGCATTAGTATGATCGAAGGGTGATTTGATTGAGAAAATCGGACAGCTCCGAATTTTATAAGGGCAAACGCAAGAAAACAGGCCCCGCTTTCCTTATCTCCATTGTCGTTTTGTCGATAATCGCACTGCTTGTTTTGCTGTTTTACGGTCTGCAAAAGTATATCGTCATCAGCAATGAAGGCCTTGAGCTTGACATTCCCCTGCTTCGCACAGACGAAGTGGACGAAAGCGGCAATGTGAGCTTCGAGGCGGTCGATGCCGAGCTTGTGATCGGCGACTACGACTACTCGAATGTTAAGGCGACGGCGGGTGACGGTCTTGCAGAAGTGAACGCAAGCTATGTTCCCGCCGACAAGATAAGCGATGAGACGCTGGCGGGCTATGCCTCGTCCCTCGGTGCCGGCAAGGGACTTGTGCTTGAGGTCAAGCCCGCTTCCGGTCTGCTTGTCTGGAATTCGCAGAACGATATTGCGCTTGGCTACGGCACCTCCGGTACGATAGACCTTGCGGCGCATGTTGCGTCGATGAAGGAGAAGGGCATTTACCTCGTCGCTTCGGTGAGCTGTCTTGCAGACAACATGATCGCAAGCCGGTACCCGCAGACCATGCTCATGCATTCCGACGGTGCCATCTACACCGACGACACGGGCTCGTGGATCGACCCGCACAACACGGTCTACACCGAGTACATCATCGCACTGTGCGAGGAACTTTCCGCCATGGGCTTTGATGAGATCCTGCTTACGAATGTCCGTCTTCCCTCCGAGGCAAACGGTGCCTTTATGTACGGCACTCAAACCACCGGTACTCCCACCCCCGTCACCGCAGTGTCGGGTTTCGCGCTTGACATTGCAAGAGGCACAAAGCGCATGGATGCCGCGCTTTCCGTTCAGCTTAACAGCGTTTCCGCTTTGTATGACGGAAAGGATGCCGCAAACGGTCAGGATGCGGCACTGTTCTTCAAGATATTCGACAGGGTGTACTGCAACTGCTCATACACCGCAGCACCGACCTTTGTTGAATCGGCGCAGTTTTATGTTCAGATCGGCGATGTGAAAATGCGCTTTGTTCCCATAGTGTATGCCGCAGCACCCGAAACAAGCTGCTGGGTCGTAACATCATAAAAAATAACCGCCTTATTTGGCGGTTATTTCTTTTGTATTTAAACAAAAAAGGAGAGGCAAAGCCTCTCCTTTAAAATTGTAAATTACTGTGCGTTGGCTGCGTCCTTGCCTGCCTGAAGTGCCTTCATGTTGCCG
>CAZLSN010000043.1:0-11131 GCA_964562265.1 uncultured Oscillospiraceae bacterium | reverse complement strand
TTCCCATAGCACTGCATCTTGACCACGGTGACAGCTTTGAGCTTTGCAAATCCTGTATTGACGGCGGCTTTACCTCCGTTATGATTGACGCATCCTCAAAGTCTTTTGAAGAAAATATCGCCCTTACCCGTAAGGTCGTCGAATACGCACACGATCACGGTGTTGTAGTTGAAGCAGAGCTCGGCACCCTTGCAGGTATCGAGGATGAGGTAAATGTCAGCGCCGAGGATTCCTCTTACACTCGTCCCGAGGATGTTCAGGAGTTCGTTGAGCGTACCGGATGTGACTCTCTTGCAATTGCCATCGGCACCTCACACGGTGCATATAAGTTCAAGCCCGGCACCGACCCCAAGCTTCGCTTTGACATTCTTGAGGATGTTGAGCGTCGTTTGCCCGGCTTCCCTATAGTTCTTCACGGATCATCCTCTGTTCCTCAGGAGTTTGTAAAGATCATAAACGAGAACGGCGGCAATATGCCCGGTGCGATCGGTGTTCCTGAGGATCAGCTTCGCAGAGCTGCCTCCATGGCTGTCTGCAAGATCAATATCGACTCCGATCTTCGCCTTGCAATGACCGCAACCGTCCGCAAGTACTTTGCAGAGCATCCCGATCACTTTGACCCCCGTCAGTACCTCAAACCCGCAAGAGCTGCAATAAAGGACATGGTGGCTCATAAGATCGTCAATGTCCTCGGATGTGACGGAAAGGCCTGATCGTCGGTCTTCATAAAAACAGGGAGGTTTTCCTATGAGCAGCTTGACCTCGGCAATTAAATCCGGAAGCGGTAGGGGTATGATCGGCAAGATTGTCCGTATCATAGCCTCGGCTCTGATGCTCATTCTCGCAAACAGTCTTGATCTTTCCGATTTCATTGCCGTTATCCTCTCCATTACCGCTGCACTCACAGCAGGCTTTGATCTCATACTCAACGCAATCGAGGCGGCAGGGAAGAAGGACTTCTTTAATTACAGCCTTATTCTCGTTGTCGCCGTGATAGCGGGCTTTGCCGTATCATGCTCAAAAGAGGCTTGTCTGCTTCTCATCATGTATCAGCTCGGCAGCCTGATCCTCGATTATGCGCTCTCACGCAGCAAGAAGCAAATGCTGAATCTGGTCTCCGCTGAAAACGGCTACTTCGATATAGATACAGTTTATCAGCTCATAAAGCAGCCGAAGGCTCTCAAAAGCTCACTTCTCAATAAAGCCGCTCCGCTTATGGATATGCTTCTGAAGGCCGCTCTTATCGTCGGAATACTGTATGCCGTTATCATGCCACTCATTTCCGATATGACCTATATCATGTCGGTTAGAAGGGGAGTCATGCTTATCCTCGCAGCAGCTCCGGCATCGGCACTTATATCGCTTCCGATTTGTGCCGAGACAGGTATAGCTTTTGCCACGATCAACGGTGCAATAGTCAAAGATGCAGAAGTGCTTGAGAAAATGGCATCTGTCACGACAGCCGTATTCGACAAGGGCGGTGTGTTCTCCGGCGATTCTCCGAAGCTTTCTTCTATAAGCTCACCCATACTTGATAACGGCACATTTAAAGCCCTTGCGGCATATATTGCGTACAATTCCCGCCTCAGTATCGCTGCTCCCATCGTTTCGGCGTACAAGGGTGCCGTCATGCCTAACTACATCGACAGCTCAAATGATATTCCCGGCAGCGGCATGGAGATCACCATACATGGTGTTCCTCTTTGCATAATGACTAAGGAGATATTCGATCTGCGCGGTATCGAGATTCCCGAAGCCGAGCTTCGTGACGGCTACACCTTCTATATGGCGGTAGCTGGGAAGTATGCAGGTCGCCTCTGCTTTAAAGAGAACATCAATCCCTACGCCAAAGATCTTGTCCGCGACCTGCATGAGTGCTGCGCAATTAAAACCGTACTTATCTCCGAGGAATCCGAGGAGGCTACTGCCGATTTCGCAAATGCAATCGGCGTTGATGAATATCATTATGCCATTGCGTGTGACGAAAAAGCAGAGGTCGTTCAGGATATTAAGGACGAGCTTGAGGCAGGGGAGATGCTTTTGTATGTCTCTGCCGAATCCGGTGAGCTTCACTCCGCAGCCGATATTGATGTTCGTGCAAATTCCGATGATGAGGGCGACATCAGCATGACCACAGGCGTTTCCCTGCCTGCTGTGAATTCGATTGCTAAGAATATCGTTAAAAGGCAGAAGATCAATCTCGCCGCAATATTCGGACTAAAGCTCATACTTATAATCCTTGCATTTACCGGTGCGGCAACAATGTGGTTTATCGCCTTTGCGGATCTTATCCTTGCATCCGCAGCAGTTGTCAACGCAGCAAGAGACCCGAGAGACATTGTCGGTGATTAAATTTTAATAAAAAGACAGAGCCTTCCGGATTCGGAAGGCTCTGTCTTTTTATTCGTCTTCGGGGTTGAAATTGGCAAGGGGATTTGCTTTTGCCGCAGTGCGAAGTTCTGAGTTATCAACATGGGTGTATATTTGAGTCGTATTTAGATTCTCATGCCCCAAAAGCTCCTGTAAGGTGCGGACATCAACACCGTTTTGAAGCATCAAAGTTGCTGCTGTGTGTCTCAGCTTATGAGAAGAATACTTATCCGCATCGAGTCCCGCCTTCAAAAGTGTGTTCTTAACCATGCTGTGAACGGTCTCTCTGGTCATTCTCGTTCGCCTGTTGGAGAGAAAGAGTGCGTTTTTATCGATAGCTGCAATACCTTTTCTGACTTGGAGGTAGTCATTTATCGCCTGAGCGGTTGAATCGTTTAAATATATGACCCGTTCCTTGCTGCCTTTGCCGAAAACTCTGATATTGTCACTGCGAACATCGGAAATATTCAGTCCGACGATCTCCGAAATACGCAAACCACAGTTCAAAAATATACATATGATACAGTAGTCTCGCTCTTTATTTTTACCATCGACCGCACGAAGCAGAGACTGCGCTTCATCAAGGCTCAAATAGCGGGGGAGGGTAGCGGGTATCTTCGGCACATCAAGATCTTTCAGGGGGTTAACATCTATAAGCTTCGCTTTAACATTTAAATATTTATAGAAACTGCGAAGGGTGGATACTTTTCTTGCTCTTGTACTTGCTTTGGTGCCGTAATCGGCTTCACGGCTGCGCTGATTCTTAACTCTGTCTCTGGCGAGGTAGGCAAGGTATTCATAAGCTTCGGAGACCGTGACCGATTTTACAAATTCAAAATCGACATCGGAGATGGATATATCCGAAAGTTCCGTATCTCTGGGGACTAAGCCTCTGTGCAGCTTTAAGAATCGGAAAAAGGTGCGAAGATCGAGATAGTATTCATCCACGGTTTTCTTGGAATGGCCCTTGATGGTTTCGTGATATGTCAAAAAGCCTCTGAGTATTTCCGGTGCTTCGCTTCTGTAATCCATAGCATTTCTCCTTGATTTGATGCTTATATTATAGCAGGGCAGGAGGCCTCCTGTCTATCGGCAATATGCACAAAATTAAACAAAATAAAAATTTTGTTTAATTTGGGGGAGTTGAAAAAAGCAATTTTGCTTAAAATCGGTGCAAAATCGCTTTCTGTGGCGTTTAGGACCTTATTTGGCCTTATGGTCATATTTCTCGACTATCGGTATCGCACTGCCTATATCAAATGCGGGACAATCATTTAAGTACACGGCTTCGATCTCTCGCTCATTTAAAAAGCTTTCTATCTCGGCTCTTACATCATTATTAATAATGTAGCCTGTGAACGCCATTGCGTTCGGCGCAAGTTTAAATGCCGCACCGCCGATAAAGCCTTTGTCAAAGCCTTCGAGCTTTACTCCGGAGTTTTCAATGCACAGCACATTGAGTCCTGCTGCACCGGCAGCGCTTGCGATTCCCTTATCCTCAGTTATTATCGACTTTTCGTCTACTACGCATGCCGAACACTTTGTATAGCCCTGCCTGCAATCCACTCTTTGTTTAATTGTTAATTTGTTAACTATGTCGTTGTTCGCAGTCTTACTGTTATAAATTAGCGTATCACCGACAACGCAAAAATTGAGCGTCGCATCATGGGGATAGCTTGCCAAAGCGGAATTCGGGACAAATATGGTTTCTATGCCAAGTTCTCTAAGTCTTTTATCGGCCTCAGAACCTTCGCAATACCTTTGCATCGCAAGTCTGTTTTTGCCCAAATGTGCTGCAATTAGGTCAATATGCCCTATAAGCCTTTTGTCCGCATACGGATTATCATCGGCACAAATCAGCTCAAAATCATGCTCTAAACTTGCGTTTTTGAGCATTTTTTCGTACTTTTTGCCTATAATTAAATATCGCAGTTTGCCTTGCGGCAAATGCGGAGTGTCTATTATTTTAAGCATCTTACCCCAGTGTCTGGCGGATCGCCTCTCTGATGTCTTTAACGGTGATAAGTTCCAAGCCCTTCGGAGCCTTAATGTCGTCCTTGATATGTGCCGGAATTACGCAGCGTTTAAAACCAAGCCTTGAGATCTCTGTGAGTCGCATATTGAGAGAATTTATGCTCCTGACTTCTCCGGATAAGCCAACTTCACCGACAGCGGCAAGATCTGCGCCAAGGGGCTTATCTCTGAACGAGCTTGCCATCGCAAGAACAGTCGCAAGATCGGCAGAAGGCTCATCAAGCTCCAAGCCTCCGATGACATTTATATAGGCATCACAGCCGGAGAGAGCCATCCCTCCCCTTTTCTCCAGCACCGCAAGGAGCAGGGTCGCTCTGTTGTAGTCTATCCCGTTTGAGCTTCTGCGACCGGAATTATATGCGGATGGTGCTATGAGTGCCTGGATCTCGGCAAGTATGGGTCTTGAACCCTCGATAACACAGGTCACGCAGGTTCCTGGAGCTTCGTCCGGTCTGCCGGAAAGCAAAATTTCCGACGGGTTTTCAAGCTCTTTAAGTCCGCTGTCTGCCATTTCAAAAACGCCGATCTCATTTGTCGAGCCGAAGCGGTTTTTGCCCGCACGGAGGATCCTGAACGATGTGCTGCGCTCTCCCTCAAAGTACAATACGCAATCGACCATATGTTCCAAGACCTTAGGTCCCGCTATGCTGCCTTCCTTATTTATATGTCCGACAACGAAGGTCGTATAGCCCTTTTCCTTAGTCTGGCGCATTATGGACATGGTACACTCTCGCACCTGGCTTATACTTCCCGGAGCAGAGCTGACATTCGGATCGTACATAGTCTGTATCGAGTCGATTATAACAATATCGGGCTCAAGCTTTTCCGCCGCGGAGATGACTTCGCCGAGTCCCGTTTCCGCAAGGACATATATCTTGCTGCCGTCAACACCGAGTCTCTGCGCCCTCATTTTGATCTGGCGTTCGCTTTCCTCACCGCTGACATAGAGTATCTTCTGATCCTCGGTGACAAGACCGCAAAGCTGCAAAAGAAGCGTTGATTTGCCGATACCGGGTGCGCCGCCCACAAGGACGATGGAGCCTTTTACGGCACCGCCGCCGAGTACTCGGTCAAGCTCACCGATACCCGTGGAAAATCGAAGCTCTGCTTCGTTGTCAAGCTCCGATATGAGCTTCGGCGTCTTGGGAGTCGGTGTCGATGAGCCTCTTGATGCGGACTTAGTGTCCAGCCTTAGCTCTTTGAGACTGTCCCATGCGCCGCAGGCAGTGCATCTTCCGCTCCATTTTACAGTTTCGTTTCCGCATTCGGTACAGCAAAAAACCGTCTTTTGTTTCATGTTATCACCTGTGTATCGTAATATGTATCCGCAAAATCGACATAAGCCGCCACAAGAACAGCGGCAATTTTGGTCTGATAGCCCGTATCGCTCAATTTTTCCGCTTCATTCGGATTCGAAAGAAAACCGCACTCCACCAAAACCCCGGGACACTCTATGGTCCTTGTGAGCAGCAGCTCCTTTGGCGCCGGTCTCGATACCCTGCGATTTTGCGGATCGAGCCAAGACACCAGCAGGCTCTGCATACTCTCGGCAAGCTCCCTGCTGCCGAAGGTCTCTGCATACATGACCTCTGCCCCGCTCACCGCTTCACTCGGATACTCATTTTGGTGGATGCTTATAAGCACCGCATTGCTCACGGCATTACACCTTTCGGCTCTTGCGACAAGATTATCATGCTCACTGTATTCGCCGTCGCTTAGTTTATCTGTGTCGGTATCTCTGGTTTTTATATGATCAAGCCCCAGAAAATCCGCAATATCCCCCATTTTGTAAGCGATCGAGAGATTTATATCGCTTTCTCTGATACCGCTTGCCGAAACCGCGCCACCGTCTACTCCGCCGTGTCCGGGGTCTATCACAAGAGTGCTCTTATGCTTTGAAAGAGCATTTGCCAAGGTCTCGGTGCGGTCATCGGCATTGCCGATTATAAGCAGCAAAAGCGGTACGGCAAGTATCACGGCAAGAGCCAATACGGCATTTTTAAGCTTTACGGTTATAAACACTTACATCACCCCATTTAAGGCTATGAGCGCAATGGGGCAATTATTTCTCAGGCAAGGAATTTTTCCAGTCTGTCAAGTGCTTCGCTGATATTATCCATGGATGCAGCATACGACCAACGGATGAAATTCTTCATTCCGAAGCCCGAACAGGGTACTGTGGCGACATATGCGTTCTCCAAAAACGCAACGGCAAAGTCGTCATCGTTCTCTATAAGCTTACCGCCAAGAGTACGGCCTATGAGCTTTTCGATATTCATCATGACATAAAATGCACCGTTCGGCTTTATGCAGCTTACACCGTCGATCGAATTCATGCGCTCAACGATATAATCTCTGCGCTGCTCAAAGGCTTTACGCATTTCTTCGCAGCTATTCTGGGGGCCGTTTATCGCCTCGATTGCAGCCCATTGGCTGATGGTAGAGGGCGCACCCGTTGAATGGCTGAGGTAATTGGACATTATCTTTGCAAGCTTTGCGGGAGCTGCGCAATAGCCGACCCTCCAGCCTGTCATGGCGTAGGACTTCGATACACCGTTTATGAGAATGCAGCGTTTATAAACCTCCTCACCCAAGGAGGCAATGCTCGTAAACTCTATGCCATCATATATGAGATTGCAATAGATCTCATCGGCAAGGATATAAAGATCGTGCTTAACGCAAACCTCGGCTATCGCCTTCAGCTCTTCTTTTGAGTAGATCATGCCCGTGGGATTTGAGGGATTATTGAGCATAAGGCACTTTGTCTTATCGCTTATTGCTGCCTCTATCTGATCAGCAGTCACCTTAAAACCGCTTTCCTCACCTGCGGTAACTATAACGGGGGTACCGCCTGTCATCCTGACCATCTCATAGTAGCTCACCCAGAACGGTGCGGGGATGATTATTTCATCACCGGGGTTTGTGATAGCGGCAAGTGCGATATAAACGCTGTGCTTTGCTCCGCTTGCGACTACGATCTGCGAAAAGTCATAGCGAACGCCGCAATCCTTCTCAAGCTGTGCCGCGATCGCCTTACGCAGCTCCGGAATTCCCGCTGCGGGGGTATACTTCGTTTTGCCCTCATGTATCGCCTTTATCGCGGCTTCCTTGATATTATCGGGGGTATCGAAATCGGGTTCACCCGTGCCGAACTTGATAACATCATAGCCCTCTGCCTTCATCTGCTTGGCAAGGGAATCGACCGCCAAGGTGCTTGAAGCATGAACAGACTCGGCAATTTTTGATACATCTTTCATATCATTCATCTCCATTACTGATTTAATAGTTTATTATAATATCTTGCGCCTGTCTTTTCAAGATAAAAATGCGGGGTAATCCCCGCATTTAAAGCAATATGCATATGAGCGTTCCCCTGCCCTCGTTGATTATCCTTTGAAGCGTCTCCTGAAGCTTCGCTCTTGCATTGTCAGGAAGCTTTGATAGTTTGTCGTATATCCCCTCTTCGGCAATATCATAAAGCGATCTGCCGAAGATATTCGATTCCCAGAGCCTGCTCATGTCGCCCTCAACGCCTTGAAGCAGGAAGCTTATTATCTCCTCCGATGCCGAATTACCGCCTATCGTCGGGCTTAGTTCCGTTTCGATGCCTGTTTTAAGCATGTGTATCGCAGGTGCGCTGGCTTTGAGCTTCACTGAATAGCGACCACCCTCTTTGACAATCTGCGGCTCCTGAATGTTCATGTCGCACTGCCTCGGAAGAACGACGCCATAGCCCTTTTCCCGAACATCGGAAAGAGCCTTGCCGATATGATCATAATCGGCTTTTATCTCATGAAGCTCACAAAGCAGATTCATAAGCTCTCCGTCGTCATGTATCTCAAAGCCGCTTTTATCGCTTATGGTCTTATAATACAGTGACCTCGGCATCTCGATTTTTACGCCTATCGCTCCCCTGCCCATATCGCTTTCTTCAATGCTTGCGCTTAAAACGCAGTCGAGCTCTGTGAGCACTTGTGTAGAATTCGATGCGTCTCTTATCTTTTCGGCATCGGAGTATATCTCTGAAAGCCGCTTAAAGAACTCAGACTTCAGCTCATTATCCTGCTCAAGAGCGGAAAACCACTCGGGCAGTTTGATCGAGATCTCTTCGAGCGGGAACTCGTAAAGTATTTCCGTCATAATACCGCATATATCATCCTCACCGAGTTCCCGACAGTTAACTGCACGGCAGCTAACATTGTACTCGGCTCCGATCTCCCGGGCGAGGAGTTGCGTTTCAATGGTCTCCGGATGCACACTGTTTAAAAGCACAACAAAAGGCTTTCCGATGTCTTTGAGCTCATTTATCACCCTGCGTTCGGGCTCGATATAATCCTCTCTTGGAATGTCGCATATGCTGCCGTCGGTAGTCACCACTATGCCTATCGTCGAGTGGTCACCTATGACCTTGGATGTTCCGGATTCCGCCGCCTGAGTCATCGTAACTTCATGATCGAACCATGGCGTTGTCACCATTCTTTCACTGCCGTCTTCAAACTGCCCCGCTGCGCCTTTTACCATGTAGCCAACGCAGTCAACAAGCCTGACCGTAAGTCCTATTCCCTCAACTGGCTCTATATATGCCGCTTCTTCCGGGACGAATTTGGGCTCTGCGGTCATTATGGTCTTGCCCGATCCGCTTTGCGGCAGTTCATCGACAGCCCTTTCCCGCATATAGACATCCTCAATATTGGGTATCACAAGGGTCTCCATGAAGCGTTTTATAAATGTTGATTTGCCGGTTCTGACAGGCCCAACCACACCCAGCAACACGGTGCCGCCCGTTCTCTCGGAAATGTCCTGATAGATATTATAATTGGTCATAAAAAAACCTCCGCAAAACCGTCTCGTTTGTACGAGTCTATGTCCTGCGGAGCTTAAATATTCTGATGTTTTCAGATAAAGAGCTTGGCGGTTTGACCGTGTACCTCGGAAATTTTAAAGCTAACATCAGGAAATTCCCCGCAAAGCTTTGAGTGCAGCACCGGAACGATGACATTTTCGGTGCAGAAGTGATCACCGTCTATGAGATTTATACCCAGCTCTTTTGCAGCAAGAAAGCGGTCGTATTTAATATCTGCTGTCACATAAGTGTCGCAGCCGAGGGTCTTTGCAGTCTCAAGCTCACCGCCGCCGGAGCCGCCCATAACGGCAAGACGCTTAACGGGAAGCCCTGCATCATGATAGCGCAGTCCGTTTACCGCAAGGGCATCCTTGCACTTACGAAGAAAAGCATTGAGTTCAATCTCCTCAGAGTACTCACCTATTCTGCCGCAGCCGTCATCGGACAGTTCGGAGATCGGTTTGCAGCCGAGTACAGCCATAAGTGCATCATTCACACCGCCCTCGGCAATATCAAGATTCGTGTGCATACATATTGCGCCGATGTCGTTTTTAATAAGCTTTATCAGCTTTCTTCCGCAAGGGTCGGAATACAACAGATTTTTTACAGGCTCAAATATTATCGGATGATGGGAAATAATAAGCTGCGCACCCTCGGCAACGGCTTCGTCTATAACGGCTTCGGTTATATCAAGGGCAACAATACAGCTTTTGACTTCGCTGCTTTTATCACCGACGAGGAAGCCGACATTGTCAAAATCCATTTTCAGCTCGATCGGTGCCAACTTCTCAAGATAATTATAAATGCTCTCTGCCTTCATTTTTCGCTCTCTCCATTGCTTTCAGTTCATCATACATACCGCACAGCAGTTTTTTCCACGCCTGAAGACCCGCTCTGTCCTTATCGTCGATGCCGACAGACGCCGATCTGAAGCGTTTCTCATGCCTTTTTATATGCTCATCGAAGTATTCGCTGTCTTTTATATACTCATATTTTCCGGTAAAAAGCTCGGCATCCTTGTATTTTTCAGGCGTTCCGAACTCGGCGGATATGATCTGATAAATGGTTCCGTTCTCTTTTACCAGAATATCGTTTTCAATATAAAACTCATTATTCGTCAGCCAATAACGCAGGATTTCGGACTTTGTTACGGGCTGGAGTATAAGCCTTGTCCCCGAACGCATACACCATTCGGCACGGTCAAGTATACCCGTGATAGTGTCGCCTCCCATGCCCGCTATCACAACCGTGTCAACGCTCTCGGGATCCACATCGGCAAAGCCATCGCAAAGCAGGAGGCGTACTCTGTCCTCAAATCCCGCATTTTGCAGATTGAGCTCCGCTTTTTTCAGCGGCAGTGCGTTAATATCCGTTGCCGTTATCTTGCCCTTATAGCCTCTTTTACAAAGCTCGATCGGCAAATAAGCATGATCGGTGCCGACATCGACAACGCCGATGCCGGGTCTTACAAGCTGCGCTATAATATCAAGCCGTTTGCTCATGTGATCTCCCGCATAATACGCAAAAAACCGGTCTAGCCGGCTTTTTGCATTCCTTATCAGACTCCGAAAATGATGAATGCCTTGAGTTCGATTATAAACTCATCGACATCAACACCGTGAACGGCACATGCCTGTTCTAAGGTCTCTGCGGTTGCGAGAGCGCAGCCAAGGCAGTGCATGCCGAGTTCCTGGAACTTGGGCATTGCTTCCGGACACTCCTCAAGGATCTCAGAAATGAGCGTATCTCTTGTGATTTCAAGCATTTTTTATATCTCCTATTACTTTAAAAATATGCTTATTAAAAAGAACGGGACGCTTTTTGAGCGCCCCACTCTATTGCCGAAGCGAACTTCAGGCCTGCTCTTCCCTCATCTTTGCAAAG
>CAZLSN010000042.1:0-11336 GCA_964562265.1 uncultured Oscillospiraceae bacterium | reverse complement strand
GTGTTCGGCACAGACATCAACGACCTTGCCCTGATCGACTATGAGCATGCACTGACCGTCTGCTACGGCAATAACGGAGCCGTTGGAGATGATATTGTCATCACCCTTGGTGTTGCTGGAGCGGCCTGTGACCTTTTTGCGGCCCTTGACTGCCAGAACATCGCTCGAAATGGCTTCACAGTAAAAGTATTCCTTCCACTGGTCGGCAAGTACGCCGCCTGCTGCACCTGTGATGGCCTTTATAAGTCCCATAATTATTTACTCCTCTCAGAATATGTTTTTGTTGTCTATTGTGTCGGGATGGGCATTATGCCCAGGGGTCCTGCGATACGGGGATCCTTATCCCGCTCAAAACACTTGAATACTCCCACAAAAACCATTCTCCCGTAGACGGCTTGAGCCTGAGCTTTACCGGTCTGGGAGAGTCGGCTCCCGCGGTTTTGAGGAACACACGGATATATCCCTGCTCCACATCCTGCGGTCTGGGATCGGACAACACATTAAGAGTATAAGGGCTTTGCGGAGTGTAGCCGTTTTCGGGGCTTGCACCCTCAAAGTACGCCATCGGCAGATATTCCTTGCCTCTTAAACGGTCTCTCAGAAACTGAACATCGTAGGGCAGCATGGGACGCGGCCCTCTGAGGATGTTCATGGCTTCCACACCGGCATCCTTATCCGAAAGGTAAAGCTTCAGTGCGCACAGGAAGGCGGCACACACTTCCTCCGGATTGCGGCGAGGCAGGGCTTCAAACTCCGAAAGCGTTGCGGGAACGCAGTTAATTGTCACTTGCATGTTTGTCCTCCTTTTGATTATATTCGCTTGATCCGACACCGTCAAGCGTCATTCGCTTCTTCCGGCTTAAGCCGACAGCCATTTTTCAATATCTCTCCTGTCGAGGTTTCCGAAAAAGTAGCCGTCAACAAGCTTAAGCTCGACCGCTTTGCGCATGGTGGGTTCGATCTCGTGACAGTCATCGCTGCAAACAAGCAGCACACGGCAATCGGGCAGACATTCCTTTATCCGCGCCGACAGCTCACAGCGTTCCGCTATGCCCTTTGCGGGATCGTCATCGCTTTCGGGGGAGATCTCCAAAAGCAGAAGCTTGGGATCGTCTCTTAAACACGCCCAAAGTACATCATTGTGCTTTGCGGAAAGTATTGCGGAGCTTTCGCAGATGTTCAATTGAGACAGCCAGTCGGCAACGCCTCTGCACATCTTCGTATCGCAATAGCACACCGATACACGGGGAAGCATTTTTATGTTCTCGCTTTTTCTTTGAGTTCTCATACGACACTCCTCCCCATTTTTGCGCCCCGGGATGCCGCACAGCAGAAGAAAATTGTTCTGCCGCCGGAATCGTTTATGACCCTGTAACTTGCAGTCTTCACCGGTTGTTTCACGATCGCTCCTTTCCGCTTCGCAGCTATTGAATATTTCCAATTTTCATGGTATACTTTTTCAAATATTCTTTATTTGTTTTTTAGTGAACGGGTGGGGTGGCCTCTGTTCATCGTTGGCCCGCTGACAGAGTGCTTTTTTCGTTCATTTCATTGACCGAAAAAATAGGATGCCCCTACGCCGCTCAATTCCATCGCAAGGCTATACCCTCCTTAACTTCCTGCTGACTTTATTATAAGAAATACGGGGAAATTGTCCCTACCAAAACCATGCGTTTTGGTAGTCTCGCCGCGAAAAATCGGTCGTTTTTTGCGGAAGCGGACATTGGCTTTGTATTCCTATACACTCATTAGGAGGACTATTTTCATGAAGAAATCCATCGCCCTTATTCTCACAATCGTTCTGTCCTTGTCTCTGCTGCTTTGCGCCTGCGCCGAAGACAAGCCCAGCGCCGATGAACCCATCACTCTCACCATGTGGCATGTTTACGGCAGTCAGACCGAATCTCCCTTAAACGACGCCATTGACGAGTTCAACCGAACCGAAGGAAAAGAGCAGGGAATTTTTATAAGCATCACCTCGGTCACCGACTCCAGTGAGATCGATGGAATGCTCTCCGCCTCCCTTGAGGGTCAGCCGGGTGCGCTCTCCCTCCCCGATATGTTCACCGCTTATCCCAGAGTCGAGGAGATGTTCGGCGAGGGTCAGCTTCTCGATTGGAGCGACTACCTCACCGAAGATGAGCTGTCCGTTTACCGCAGCGATTTTCTCTCCGAGGGCTACTTCGGGGATGAGCTGCTCATGCTCCCCATTGCAAAGTCAAGTGAGCTGCTTTTTGTTAACAAGACCCTTTTCGATAAGTTCTCCGCCGACACCAATGTGAGTGCCGACTGTTTTGATAGCATCGACACACTGCTTGCGGCATGTGACGCTTATTACGACTGGTCTAACGGCGGCACCATGTTTCAGATAAACGATTTTTATCACTACTTCCTTGCAAACATGACGGCACAGGGTGATGCTTTTATCGTTAACGGCAAGATAAACGCCGATTCCGAAGCCTTCAAGGCAGCCCTTGCTCCCGTTGCAAAGGCCGGTATCTACGGCGGCCTTTGCGTCGGTGACGGCTATGCCTCCGATCGCTGGAAGACCGGTGAGGTCATCTGCAACATAGGCTCGACCGCAGGCATCCTCTACCTCCGTGACTATGTGACCTATGCCGATAACAGCACCGAGGACATCGAAACTCTCGTTCTGCCCTACCCCTGCCTTTCCGGCAGCGATCCCACCGTCGTACAGCGCGGCGGCGGTCTCTTTGCCGTTCGCAGTGAGGACGAGGCTAAGAACAAGGCTATCGCCGTCTTTGCCAAGTGGATAAGCGAGGAGGAACACAATCTCGATTTCGTCACCGAGGCAGGCTACCTCCCCGTTACAGATCTTGCCTTTGAGGAACTGTTCTCCGATCTCGGCAGCGTCGAGAATGAAAAGTACCGTATGCTCTACTCCGCCGTATCCGAACAGTACGACGGTGGCTACTCCTTCTGCTCCGTGCCGCTTTTCGGCGGTGCATCGGACACTCAGAAGGCGTTTGAGACCCTCATGAAGTCAACGCTCCAGTCCGCTCACGAGGAATTCGTTCTGCGTGTCGCAAACGGTGAGGATAAGGCTGCCGTGATGGACGAGCTTTATGCAAAGGTACTTAATGACATTGTCAATGCTCTGAGCTGAAAAAAACATGAAAACTCCTTCTCTGAGAGAGATGTATGCACAGGTCAAAACGCAGGGCATTTCCATGCGCCGCCGTTTTTTCCTGTACATACTCTCCATTATCATATCGATCGTCGTCGTTTTGCTTTTGCTGCTGAATGTGTTCGGCGTTCTCCGTCCCGCAGATTCTGAGCTTGAAAGAGCCCTGAAGCAGCAGCTCGACAACACTGCGGATATTCTGGACAACGAGATGGAGCAGCTTGCCGCCGTCGGTGTTGCATTCTCGAACGAGCTTTCTGAATGCATTGCGGCGCAGAACACCCCCTTCGATGAGCTGCGCAATGATCCCGATGCCTTGCAGAAGCTCCAGTCGGACACCTATAACACGGTGTACAATCATATGAGACGGGCGGAATGCAGCGGTGCCTTCTATATTCTCGACACCACGGTAAATGACGGCTTAGATGACCGCTATTACGACGGCATCTATCTCAAATACGCAAATTTAAGCTCCGAGACCACCGTTCGCAATTCGGTGCGTATGTTCAGAGGCAATGTTCATGTCGCACGCGAAAACTCCGTTAATCTGCACAGCACATGGGAGTACGAGACCAAGGCAGGCACCTTCCCCCAGCTTGAGGCGGTGCTGCGTCAGTCGGAAACCGACCCCTCCAAGGGCTACCTCCTCACAACGGTATATAAACTCCCCGCTTCATGGGAGCAGGTCAGATTTTTGTGTATGCCCGTTACGGATGCAGACGGTCGGATAATCGGCGTCTGCGGCTTTGAGATAAGCAGCATGTTTTTCAAATTCGCTTTCGTGACCGCCGACGGCGATCAGCGGCGTACCATTTGCGCACTCTTGACCGAGGATGAAAACGGCTGTATGGGTCAGGTTTCCGGTAATCGCTCGGGCTATGCACCCGATCTCGACGGTGCGCTCACGCTCGGTGAAGACGGCAAATTTGCCAAGGTCTCAAACGGCAGAAGCAGCTTTATCGGCAAGACTAAAACCATAGATGTCGGTCTCTCCTCTCACAGTGTCGCCGCCCTTCTGCCCGAGGGCAGCTATCTTGCCTATGTAGGTGATGCCCAGACCGAGACCGTTTTGCTGCTGCTTGCGGTTGCAGCTCTGACGGTTTGCGTCAGCCTGTGGATGAGCAGAAAATATGTCTCACCTATTTTAAGCTCAATGGAGCGTGTCAAAACAAAGCAGTTCAAGGAGGGCGACGCTCACATTCCGGAGATCGACGATCTCTTCTCTTACCTTGCGGAGCAGGAACGGCAAAATGAAGCTGCCCTCTCCGAGATACGCAGGGAAAGGGCCGACTCTCAAAGCTCCCTCGACCGTCTCCAGGAGGAGCACGGCAAATTGCAGGAACGCCTAAAGCAACTTTCCCAGACCAAGAAGGATGAGGTCTACCCCGAGGAATACTCCTACTTTTTAAACGGTATTGCCAAGCTTTCCGAAAAGGAACACAGCGTTTTCGAGTATTACATTCAGGGCAAATCCGTTAAAGAGGTCGCAGAGCTGCTGAACATCAGTGAGGACGGCGTTCGCTACCACAACAAGAACATCTATGCAACCCTCGGCGTCAAAAATCTAAAGCAGCTTCGGCTCTTTATATCCATCATGAAGCAGGATCTTGAAGCCGAATAAAAATACGCACCCGACACTTCATCGGGTGCGTAAATTTGGAAATATTTATTTCTTAATATGCTTGACAAATCGGATTCGGGTGTTATAATAAAAACAACTGTTGCAGAACAAAGCGTTCTATTATATCTTTTATGAGGTGTTTTTATGCCGCCGAAACCTAAGTTTACAAAAGATGAAATAGTCAATGCCGCACTGAAGCTCGTTTCCAAAAGAGGCTCCGATGCACTTACCGCAAGAGAGCTGGGTGCCGCCCTCGGAAGCTCCGCAAGGCCCATTTTCACGGTGTTTGACAGTATGGAAGAGCTGCAAAACGAGGTAAGGGAAGCTGCCTTAAAGCGTTTTGAAAGCTATGTCGATCGCAGCAACACGGATATTCCTCTCTTTAAGCAAGTGGGTATGCAGATGGTGCTGTTCGGTGCAAGGGAGCCTAAGCTCTATCAGCTTCTTTTCATGCGTGAGAACAAGGATGTCGAAAGCTTTGATGACCTTTTCAACAAGCTCGGCACCGCCGCTACGGAGTCCATCGAGATCCTTTGCGGGGAGTACGGTCTCACTCTGCCCCAGGCGAAGCTCCTGTTTGAGAACATTTGGGTCTACACCTTCGGGCTCGGCACTCTCTGTGCCACAAGGGTCTGCGAGTTTACAGATGAGGAGCTGGGCAATATGCTCACCACCGAGTTCAATGCCCTGCTGCTGCTTGTAAAATCGGGTAAATTATAAATTGATATAAATAATAAAAAGCTGAGCTTTCGCTCAGCTTTTTATTATTCTCTTATTATTTGCCGCCGAGAGCGTTTTTAATGTCCTTTATCGCTATCTTCGCCGCTCTGCGGGTGATGTAGGGGATAATGCCCTTCATTTTATCCTCTATCGTCAAAAGCTTGCTGCATTCCGGTGCATCTCGTTCAAGGCGTATAGCATCGAAGCGGCATTTTGTCGTACACAGACCGCAGCCGATGCAGCGGTTCGTATCAATTACGCTGACACCGCAGCCGAGGCAGCGGGACGCCTCCGCCTTCACCATTTCCTCGGTGAACACGAGTCTGTCATCACTCATGCTCAGTGCCTTTTTCTTGTCATGCAGAACGGTCTGGCGATCGGGTGCATCGAAGCATGCACTGTCAAGTACAATGTTGTCCTTATTGAGCTCGGTATATCTGCGCAGATCACGGGCGATCGTAAGGCTCTGTCCGGGGTGGACATAGCGGTGCAGGCTTATTGCACCCTCACGGCCTGCCGCTATTGCGTCGATCGCGAATTTAGGGCCGGTGTAAACGTCGCCGCCTACGAAGATGTCTTTCTGTGCGGTCTGATAGGTTACGGGATCTGCTTCGGCAGCATTCTTCTTGCCCTTTGAAAGTGCGCCGACATCAAGCTCGCCCCAATCGATGCTCTGACCGATAGCTGCAAGCAGGCTGTCACATTCGACAGTGCCTTTGTCGCACTTTATCGCACTGAGCTTTCCGTCCTTGCCAATAAGCTCCTCGGGGCGGTGTTCAAATACGAACTTCACGCCCTCGGCTTTTGCCTCTGCAACCTCCTCGGGGTCTGCCGGCATATCACATTCACGCCTGCGATAGACCACCGTCACATCACTGCCGAGGCGTACTGCGGTGCGTGCAACATCCATTGCGACATTGCCGCCGCCGATAACCGCGACCTTCTTGCCAAGCTCGACCTTGTTTCCGAGGCTCACTTCACGCAGAAGATCAACGCCGCCCATTACGCCCTCAAGCTCCTCACCGGGGATGCCGAGCTTCGACGAATTCTGTGCGCCGATCGCAAGATAGAAGCCCTTGTAGCCCTCGTCTCTGAGCTGAGCGATGCTTATATCCTTACCTACCTCAACGCCGCATCTGAAGCTTACGCCCATCTTTTTGAGAACATCGATCTCTGCCTCAACGACCTTCTTCTCCAGTCTGAAGGAGGGGATGCCGTACATGAGCATTCCGCCGGGTGCGGGATTGCGATCGAATACCGTCACATTCCCATATCCCATCTCGGCGAGGAAATATGCACAGCTCATACCGGCAGGTCCGGCACCAATGATCGCTATCTTCTCGGTGTAAGGCTCGGTGCTGCCCTTGTGGTACTTTTTGGGCGGTATGTAGCGGGTCTTTTCGTCAAGCTCCTTCGAGGCGATAAACTTCTTTATCTCGTCGATAGCAACGGGGTTTCCGACCGTACCCCTTGTACATGCATCCTCACAGCGACGGTTGCAGATGCTGCCGCAGATCGCGGGGAAGGGATTGTCCTGCTTTATGAGCTTTAAGGCGTCGAGGTATCTTCCCTCTGCCGCCATCTTTATATAGCCCTGTACCGCAATGTGTGCCGGACATGCCGCCTTGCAGGGTGCGGTACCGCTGTCGTGGCAGGATACGCTGTTGTCGTCACGGTAATTGGGGTTCCATTTCTTTTCGCCCCAGTGATTCTCGCTTGCAAGCTCCGCCTTGGGATAGGAAACGGGTCCCGATTTTGTACACAGCTTCTGACCGAGCTTTGCCGCTCCGGCGGGACAAACATCGGCGCACTTTCCGCAGGCTACGCACTTTTCCGGATCGACATGGGCTCGGAAGGCACTTGCCGACATGTTCTGCGTATTGAAATACTGCGATGTCCTTATCGCACGGCAGGTGCCGAGGCTGCAATTGCAGATGCAATTGACCTTATACGAGCCGTCGATCCTGTTTATCTGGTGGACATAGCCATTCTCCTCGCAGCGGATAAGCAGCTCCTCGATCTCCTGTCTTGTCGCATAGTGGCCGAGATTTGTCTCAACCGCAAAATCCGCCATATCACCGAGTGTGATGCAGCATTCATCTTCGATCTCGCCGGTACCTTCGCCGAAGGTTCTCGCCGTGCCTCTGCAAACGCAGGGAAGTATCGCAAACTTGCCCTCTGCCTCGTCGAGCCAATACGAAATGTGCTCAATGGGTATGGATTCGCTGTGCGACGGTATCGCCTTTTCGACCGGTAGCGCATGCATTCCGACTCCCGAACCGCCGGGAGGCACCATTGCGCTTATGGTCTTGAGCGGCAGGAATGTCATCTGATCGAACATGTGTATGCGGCTGCTCGTTTCAGGGCTTTCAAGCAGCTCATGCAGTGCCGTCCATTCGCCGCATCCTATTACGAAGTGCGGTACGAACCACTCCCTTTGTCCGGTCTTCTTATTCGTTTCGAACTCAAGCAGGCCGATCCCCGTCATCTTCGTCAGCATATCCTGTATGTATGCCTCATCCTTGCGCATTTTCTTTGCAAGCTTTGCGGCGGTTGTGGGTTTGCGCTGTCCCATCGCCAAAGCGATCTCCGCCATCTCATCGGATACGATCGGGTCCAGACCCGTGTATTCGGGCGAAGTCTCGCTTATGTCTTCGAGTCCGAGCTTGACCTCCATTCGGTCGGTTATCATCGCTCCGAGCTTGCAGATAAGCTGTCTCTTACTTCCCATTCATTGCCCTCCTTTTTAATATTCACTCACTCTCTTTCGGTCGGCTGCGGTGCTTGGGATCCACCCATGCCAGCTTCTCACTCAAAATCATATAACAGGAAATATTTCAAATCAATTGAAGAACATAATTTCTACAAAACTCACAAAAGTGTCGCGTCTGATTTAATAACCATGTTGCCGCTTTGTTCCGTCGTCTCGGACATTATTAAAAAAATGTCCGTCGATTATGCTTTTGCTATGTATAGCGCAAAGAAAACGAGGACTCATAACAAGTCCTCGTTTTTTGCATCGTATTCGTCTTCATCTTCGATTTCATCGTCGGGGGCGTGGGGGTGTCCGTTATACGAAAGTGCGCTGCCGGAGGTGAGTTTTCTGTGCGACACCTTTTTGCTTATCGATCCCGCTATGCCTCCGACCATCGACTGCGCCGCAAGGTGCTTGCCGATTATCAGTGACAGGTTCATATCCGGCATGAGCTGCGATACGACGCCCTCCATGATCGATATGCTGCGCCAGAACATCGTCATCGACTTCGGTATCATTATGCCGAATCGCTTTGCTATGTGGTACAGGTCGGAGAATATATCGACCGTGCTGCTCATTTCCTCCATCGACACTATGCGGTACTTTTCAAGATACTCCCGCATCGCCTCGTAGCAGGCATCCATATCCTCGACCTTGCCGTTGCATATGCGTATCACGGCATCGGTGAAGGCTACATGGTCGTTTGAAACTATCGCCTTCATGCAGACCTTTATAAGCTCCGCACAGTCCTCCGTCAGCGTACCCATCATGCCGAGGTCGAGCCAGACTATCCTGCCGTCGCAGACATGGACATTGCCGGGATGAGGGTCGGCGTGGAAGAAATGATCCTCCGCAAACTGCTTTATATAATTGTTTATAAAGCGCATGCAGACCTCGGAGACATCGTAGCCGTCCTTTTTCAGTGCTTCGATGTCGTTCAGCTCACAGCCGCCGATGTACTCCATAACAAGTATGTTCTTCGTACTCAGCTCATCGTATACCTTGGGGCAGTACACATACTTTATCCCCTCGATATTGGCGGCAAGACGGCGAATATTCTCCGCCTCGCTGCAAAAGTCCATCTCCTGCTTTGCGACCTCCCACATCTCGTCAAGCACATTGCCGAGATCCATGACCTCACTTATGCTTTTGAGCTTGACTATGCCGAGTGCCGCTTTTAAAAGCCGTATGTCACGCTCCATTTTTTCGTATATATCGGGTCTCTGCACCTTGACGGCGACCCTTGTGCCGTCCGGCAGCTCCGCCTCATGCACCTGAGCAATCGATGCACAGCCAAGTGGGAATGGCATTATGCGGCTGAAAACCGTGTTCCACGGTTTGCCGTATTCCTCACTGATTATCTCCCTTATCTGAGCGGTGACGAGCTGCGTTGCATTGGTACGCAGGCTCTCGAGCTTTTTGCAGTATTCCGCGGGGACTATCTCCGGATGCATCGAAAGGAGCTGACCTATCTTCACGAAGGTGGGACCGAGTTCCTTCAGCATTTCGCATAATCTGTCCGGTGTCATGCCTTCGCCGGCGTTATAGCGGCTGAGGGTCTTTACTATTTCAAGTGTGCGCTTTACATCGCCCACTCCATCATATACCGTGTTTGCCATATCGTCTGTCCTTAATTTGAAATATCGGTGTCCAGAATGCGGCAGAAGCAGCTTTGACCGCCGTCGTCCGTGAAGGCGACATTCACGCCGTCAATGACCGTATAACTGTCCGGCTTTACGGCAAATACCGTATTTGTGCCTATCTTCCAGAGGTAGACCGCATCCTCATAATCAATGCTGCCCTCACGCAGGGCAACTCTTATGCTCATACTGACATCCTCGTAATTATAGCTGTCGTTCTTGCCGAGCTTTATCCTTCCGAGTTCGTTCGGTGCCGTCTCGGGGTCTATGATATAGCCCTTGAGGCAGGAGCCGTCATCGTCCAGAAACTCGACCATCGTAAAGCCCGCTACCGTGTCCGGACAGACCCGAAGCTTATCTGCCTCTGCAAGGTATACCGCGCTTTCGCCGCACCATACCCAGAGGCAATTCGGCTCTCCTCTCGATGCCCTGACGAATTTTTTATGATCCGCACGACAGATCGCCTGAGCCTCCTGAGGGGTGTATACATCGAGATCGTCGATCTTTATCTCGCACACGGGAGCGACCATCGCCGCCTTTATGAGCAGCAGACAAAGCACCACAAGCAGCACCGCTGCGGTTCCGATTATATAAACGGTGTAGGGATTTTTGTCCGAACGCCGCTTTTTGATATTTCTGCGTTTACTCATATTATCCCTCCGCAATATGATAACAATTTATTTTATCAAATTATTGTCTGCTGCACAAGTGCTTTAAAAATAATTAGTGTGATTTGTAGGAATTTGCTTTGCTGCGCCGGTCGGATAATGTAGAATATTTGTGAAAAACAAAGAAAAGAGCTTCTCAACATGTACGATTCCGATCGCAATTTCGATGTCAGAGCGGCAACCCTGCTTTTTCTTCAGATCAAATGTCAATGTCGGAAGCCGAGGCACAGCGCATCGGCAACGATGCCTCGCCTTTTATCTTGTCACTAATCTCCGTAGTATGGTCATTCATTAGCACGAGCGGATACATCACGATGACCGGTGAGTATGCTGTGGAGTTTTTCATGGAAACTTTCGCCAGCTCGTTTATCTCAACAGCCATTATTATCCCTCTTAACATCGTCTACTTCAACAAGCGCAGGGAACTATTCACTGCCTAAACAATAATCAAAGCAGAGCCTTGTATATCATCCGCAGCAAGCTGCGGTATATCATCAACACGAAGTGTTGTATATCATCTAGTCGACGAATCGACTATGCCGTATTCTAAAAATCACTGTTGCGCCCCGCCGAAAGCAGTGCTTTCATTTTTGGTGACCCGTACGGGAATCCTCGCCTGCGGGCGAGCCGGGGCGCGGCTCTGACATGCCACCGGCATGTCATTCACTCCCGCGCCCTTCGATTCCCGTAATTCTATGCAAAAATAAAAAGCACTGCAAAAGCAGTGCTTTTATTTTTGGTGACCCGTACGGGAATCCTCGCCTGCGGGCGAGCCGGGGCGCGGCTC
>CAZLSN010000041.1:0-11354 GCA_964562265.1 uncultured Oscillospiraceae bacterium | reverse complement strand
ATGCTGCGAGGACGAGGTAAACGAGCAGGAAGGCGAATCCGCCGTGAGTGCCCATCTTGTACGGGAAGCCCCAGATGTTGCCCAGACCGACTGCAGAACCGACAGCAGCCATGATGAAAGCAAAACTGGAACCAAACCCTTCGCGATTAGTGTTTTCCATTACTTTCTCTCCTTATAAGATTTGCTTTTTGCCGTGGACTGCGGGAGAATAGCCCACAGCCTTTTAGGTGTTTACAATTTTAATGCATTGAAATGAGATTTCAATACCTATATCCCCAAATTAACTCCGCGTTAACACAATTGACCAATCTCTTTGCAGAAACTTACACCCAAAAGCCGCAAAATTGCGTTAAACTATGCGCAATCGCCCAAAAACAGCAAATATTGGGGGTGATTTTGTGAGAAATATGACAAAATGCCGAGACCGAGGTGTTAATTCAATTAACGCTTTGCCAAATAAATAACACTATTTCAACGCCCGAATACCCCCTTTTTCGCCGCGGTCTCTGCGCCTTATCTGATTTCTATGCAGCGGGAGTGGAGGATATAACAAGTGCGTTGAGATATATGACGACACACGGGACGGGGATTCGGCTGCCAACAATCTGATTCGTCGCAGAGCGGTCATTACGAATGTCGAAAGTTGGTAGGGCGGAGTCATGACTCCGCCGCAAAACCTGCACTGCGACATGGCACGGCGTAACGCTTGCGCTTGGTGCCTGCATTTACACATTCTAACGGCTCCCTCTTCAGAGGGAGCCGGCAAAACCGAAGGTTTTGACTGAGGGAGAGATTCGCCACAACAAAAAGCAGACAATGCGCTCTCTTTCCGTAGCATTGTCTGCTTTCTTCTTCCTTATAGACCTTTGATGCTTCGCAGGTCTTTAATTTAATTTCAGGTCGCCGTCTTTTATCCAGCCCGCCTTGCGGCACAGCTTACCGAATATCCAAGACAAAACGGCGGGGAGGACTATGCAGATAAGCGCAAGACCTATCCAATCCATTGCACCCGGAGTAATGGCCGCTGCACCGTTTGTCGGCTCGAGCCAGCCCGTCCACACACCGATGGGGCCGCAGAGACCGCAGGTACCCATGCCGGAGTTTACGGCGGCACCGTTCATCTCAAGCTTGAATACGCAGGTGGCGATCGGACCCGTTATCGCACTGGCGGCGATGGCGGGGATCCAGATGCGGGGGTTTCTTACGATGTTGCCCATTTGCAGCATGGAGGTACCGAGTCCCTGAGACACGACACCGCCCCAGCCGTTTTCCTTAAAAGATATGACCGCAAAGCCGACCATGTTGGCGCAGCAGCCTGCGACTGCGGCACCGCCCGCAAGCCCCGTGAGGGACAGTGCGGCACAAATAGCGGCGGAGGATATGGGCAGGGTGAGGGCAATGCCGACGATGACCGACACCAGCACGCCCATTATGAACGGCTGCTGGGTCGTTGCCCACTTTATGAGGTCGCCGACCGCGGAGGCTGCGGCACCGATGGGCTGGGCGACGAGTGCGGCAAAGCCGATACCGACGAGAATGGTGACGATGGGGGTCACAAGTATGTCTATCTTAGTCTCCTTGGAGACGATCTTACCGGCTTCCGCTGCGACGACCGCGATGAAATAAACCGCAAGGGGGCCGCCCGCACCTCCGAGAAGGTTGGTCGCATAGCCAACCGGAATGAGCGAAAACAGCACCATTCCCGGGGCATGGAGGGCATAGCCTATCGCAACTGCCATTCCGGGGCCTGCCATTGCGGAGGCAAAGCCGCCGATTGTGAGACCGGTTTCGCCTATCGTCTCGGCAAGAAAGCCGATGCCGAGCTGAGAGCCCAGCGTATTTAATATAGTACCGACAAGCAGGGTGCAGAAAAGACCCTGAGCCATGGCACCGAGGGCATCGATACCGTAGCGGTGCAAGGAGATCTCAACATCCTTGCGCTTTAAAAATGCTTTGACCTTTGACATGATAAACTCCATAAACAAAATAAAGTAGGCTTTATATATGTCTTGACACCTGTAAAGCCTACTTTAATCGCTTATATGCGCTTTGTCAATATTAGATTAATCTTTATCAATCAGCATGCCCTCGGCGTAAAGGCGATCCCTTGTGCGGATGAATGCCGCCTCATTGGGACAGAGCAGACGGTGGAGATGGATCCCACCGGTGAGTGCCGAGAGGGGGCTTGTCTGCCCGCTTTCGAGCTTTGAGATAAACTGCGAGACATCGAAGCGGCTCGAAAGCTGCAAGGAGGCTGTGAGCTGACCGTAGATCGGGTGATCGACCGAGACATCGATGACGGTGCAGCCGTTATCGACCATGATGTTGAGTTCCTTCTCAGTGTCCTCACGATTATGCACACAGGCTATCGTGAACACGAGTCCGGGTGCCTGCTCGAGAACATAGCCGCGGGGGGTGCTTATTATTCTTTCACCGGCGGCACGAAGCAGGGCGACATCGCCGACGACGATCTGACGGCTCACGCCGAAGCGATTGGCAAGGGCGGTGGCGGAAAGCGGAATATCCGTTCCGGTCAAAGCCTCGATGATAAGGCTCCGTCTCTTTTCACCGTCCATACTCAGCCTCGTCTTTCCATGAGCATCTTGTCCTTAAGAGCCATAAGCTCGTTTGAAAGATCGACATAGTAGTTATGCGGATTGTCAAAACGCTTGACCTCGGGCCAAAGGGTGCTGACCTGATAGGCACAGTATCGTTTCACATCGCAAAGCTTCGGGACGTCGTAAACGAGCTTGCCGCCCTTGAATATCGGGACAAGGAGCTCCTTTGCCTCAAAGTTCTCCATGACCTTGTTTTTCCATCTTGCCTCGGGATCGCAGATCTGAAGCGGCTTCGTATCGTCAACACTCTCGTGATGCAGACAGATATAATCCGCCTCCGCCATACCCGTCTCGCGGTTATAGAAGCGGTAGACCTTCTTAAAGCCGGGATTGGTTATCTTGCCAACGTTTTCACTGATCTTGATCTTGGGGATCACATTACCGTCCTTGTCCTCAACGGCACAGAGCTTATATACGCCGCCGAACACGGGATCGGACTTGGAGGTTATAAGACGCTCACCGACACCGAAGGAGTCGATCTTTGCACCCTGAAGCAAAAGCTCGGTGATGAGCCTTTCGTCAAGGGAGTTGGACACGGTGATCTTACAATCAGTCCAGCCTGCCTCGTCGAGCATGATCCTTGCCTTTTGGGTGAGGTATGCCATGTCACCGGAGTCAAAGCGGATGCCGCATTTGGTTATGCCGAGGGGCTTTAAGATGTTGTTGAACGCCTTTATCGCATTGGGAACGCCGGACTTGAGCGAATTGTAGGTATCGACAAGCAGGGTCGCATTGGTGGGATAGGTCTTGCAGTAGGTCTCGAAGGCATCGTATTCGGAGTCAAACATCTGCACCCAGGAATGCGCCATAGTTCCGCCTGCGGGTACGCCGTAAAGCGAATCGGAAACGGTACATGCGGTACCCGCACAGCCGCCTATATACGCAGCCCTTGCGCCGACTATCGCACCGTCGGCACCTTGAGCGCGGCGGGAGCCGAATTCGAGGACGACTCTGCCTTCGGCGGCACGGCAAACCCTGTTCGCCTTGGTTGCGATAAGGCTCTGATGATTGAGCGTAAGCAGCACAAAGGTCTCAAGAAGCTGGGCCTGAATAGCGGGAGCCCTAACCGTCATTATAGGCTCTCTGGGGAATATCGGTGTACCCTCGGGAACCGCCCAGATGTCACCCGTGAACTCGAAGTTGGCAAGATAGCTCAAAAACTCCTCGGAGAAAAGATTTCTGCCTCTTAAGTATTCGATGTCGCTTTCGTCGAAGTGAAGATCTTTGACATATTCTATGACCTGCTCAAGACCGGCAGCGATGGCAAAGCCGCCGTTGTCGGGGTTCTGACGATAAAAAACATCGAAGTAGGTCATGCGATCCGCCATTCCGTTCTCGAAATAGCCGTTGCCCATGGTCAGCTCGTAAAAGTCGCAGAGCATGGTGAGATTAATACCGGAACCGTTCATTTAAGCCTCCAGAAGGAAAATGTATTTGCTATTATTATATAGTATTTTACAGCTAAATCAACAATTGTTATTACCTTCACATTGCCCGATTATCGCTTCGGCGCAGCGGATGCCGTCAACGGCGGCGGAGGTGATGCCTCCGGCGTAGCCTGCGCCCTCTCCGCAGGGGTAAAGCCCCCGTATCTCCGACTGCCTGTCCTCACCTCTGAGTATCCGCACGGGAGACGAGGAGCGGGTCTCGGGAGCGGTAAGCACCGCATCGGGAGAGTCAAAGCCCGAAAGCTTCTTCCCAAGCTCCGGAAGAGCATTTTCAAGAACCGAGGTTATCCTTTCGGGATACAGCTCATGCAGATCGCACAGGCAAACTCCGGGACGATAGGAGGGCGTGACCTTGCCCAAAGCGACGCTTTTTCTGTGAGCGAGAAAATCGCCGACGGTCTGAGCGGGAGCGGTATAGCCGCCGCCGAGGGCGTAGGCACGCCGTTCGATCTCCCGCTGCCAATACATTCCGCCGAGGCAGCCCTCGTAGGGGAAGTCCTCGGGGTGCAGGGTGACCAACAATGCGGAGTTTGCGTTTTCGCCGTTTCGCTTTGAAAGGCTCATGCCGTTTGTTACGACGCCGCCTTCTTCGGATGCGGCGGCAATGACTTCACCGCCGGGACACATGCAGAAGGTGTATGCGGAGCTTCCGTCGGGAAGGTGAACGCTCAGCGAATAATCGGCAGGGGGCAGGTGAAGATCTGCATCGCCGTACTGAGCGGCGTTAATATCGCACTGCTTATGCTCTATGCGAACACCCATGGAAAAGGGCTTTGCCTCCATGGGAACGCCGAGGGCAGACAGCATCTCAAAGCTGTCCCTTGCCGAATGACCTATGGCGAGGATGAGCCTTTCGCAGGGGATGGCAAGCTCACCGTCGGGGGCTTCGGCAACGATGCCGCAGACCTTGTTTTTGTCAAGGCTTATCGACACAAGCCTTGTGTTAAAGCGCACCTCACCGCCGAGTGACAGTATCTCACGGCGCATGGACTGCACTACATTTATAAGTATATCGGTGCCGATGTGCGGCTTTGCATCGTAGAGTATATGCTCCGGCGCACCATGCTCGTAAAAGGTTTTGAGTACAAATGAAATGCGGGGGCTTTTTATTCCGGTATTCAGCTTACCGTCGGAAAAGGTTCCGGCACCGCCCTCACCGAACTGGACATTGCATTCGGGATCAAGGCTGCCGCCGGAGCGGAAGACCTCGACCTTTTCGGCACGCTTTGCCGCCTCATCGCCTCTTTCGATGACGATGGGACGAAGCCCCGCACGGGCAAGCACAAGAGCCGCAAACATTCCCGCAGGGCCGAAGCCGACTATAACGGGACGGCTCTCGGCTGTGCATTTCGGGATCTCGAACGCATCTTCTTTGTATGCGCAGACATCCTTGCCGCCGTGCTTTTTGAGGATTTTATCCTCGTTTTTAAGCTTCAGCGCAAGGGCGCAATTGTAATGAATATCGCTCTTCTTCCTTGCGTCGAGGGACTGTTTGCTTATCCTATAAGACTCGACCTCGCTTCGGCGGACATGAAGAAGGCTCACCGCCTTATCCAAAAGCAGATCCTCGTCATCCCCGATGCCGAGGCGCAGATTCCTCACAAGTATCATTTGCCGAGCCTCCCCGCTATGCGTCCGCTCGTCCATGCCCATTGCAGATTATAGCCGCCGCAGTTGCCGTCAACATCCAAAAGCTCACCGCAGATAAAAAGTCCCTTTACGAGCTTGCTTTCCATTGTGCAGGGCGAGACCTCACTTGTCTTTATGCCGCCTGCCGTGACCTGTGCGGCATTGAAGTCACCGACGCCGTGAAGCGGTATCACCATGTCGGTGCATGCGTTTTTGATCGCCGAAAGGTCACTGTCCGAAAGCTCGGAGCAGTTCCTCCCGCCGCCGACGGCGGAGTATTTTATGAGCATTTTGCCGAGACGGTTGTGAACGACGCCCGTTAAAAGCTCACTTGCCTCAAGACCGGCGCAGAGCCTTCGCTTCAGACGCAGAAGCTCCATGACCTTGTCATCGGTATAGCCGCGGAGAAAGTTTATATGCACCTCTCCGCCCTTTGCGATAAAAGCAGCTTCCCTTGAAATATCAAAGGCTGCGGGGCCCGAAAGCCCCGTTTCGGTGAATTGCAGCTCACCTTGGGAGCTTGCCAATACCTCCCTGCCGCAGCGCAGAGACAGTGCCGCATCGGCTCTGACGCCCTTTAATGAGCGGGGATAGGTGGGGTCGCAGATAAGCTGCACCAGAGCGGGATGCAGCGATGTGCGGCTGTGACCCAAGGGGCGCAGAAGCTCATAGCCGAGGGTCGTTCCGCCGAGCTTTGCACCTGCCGCACCGCCGCATGCGACGATGAGATAGTCGGCAAAAAGCTCCTTTTCATCGGTAAAAACGGCAAAGCCGCCGTGCTTTTTTGCTATCCTTTCAACCGTTATAGAGGTCATGACCTCAACCCCTGCGGCATCGAGAGCAAAGCGCAGAACATCCAAAACGCTGTTTGCGGAATTGGACAGGGGATAGACCCTGCCGCCGTACTCCGTAACGGTCAAAAGCCCAAGCTCCGAAAAAGAGCGCAGCGTATCATCGACACCGAAAATGTCCAGTGCCGCAGCGGTAAAGTCTTCCTCGGCACCGTGGTAATCGGCGGGGGAGGCACCTGTATTCGTCAGGTTGCAGCGACCGTTGCCGGTGCTTAAAAGCTTTCTGCCTATGCGCTGCTGCCGCTCTATGAGCAGCACCCTGTTACTTTTATCTTCGGCGGCGGAAAGTGCCGCCATTATACCGGAGGCACCGCCTCCTATGACTATGACAGTTTTCATATCAATCACCGCAGCGATAAAGAATGTCGTGTGCAACGGGTTCGTAGAACAGACGGCGTATCTCGGAAAGCTCACTTGTTCTGCCGAGAATGTACATGATCTTGGCATAGGCACTTTCCGTCGTCATATCGTAAGCCTCGAGGACATTGCCCCGACCTTTGAGATGATGACCGACGCTGTAAACCGCAAGATCGGAGCCCTCGTTTTGAACCTGAGTCGTCATAATGACGACCTTGCCCTTATCCTCGGCAGCGTGGATGAGCCTTGTCATCCTGCCGTCATCGTAATTGGGAAGACCGCCGACGCCGAAGCTCTCAATTATCACCGCATCCTTGCGCTCCAGCATAAAGCCCAGAAGCTCAACGTCGAAGCCGGGGGTCATCTTGATAAGCCCGACATTTGTGTTAAGTGCCGTGTTGAATTCGGGATACTCACGGCGTTCGGGGCGGATGTACTGCGTCAAAACACCGTCCTGCACCGTGGCGATGCAGGGGTAATTTATGCTTGAAAAGGCGGCGTAGGATTTGGAATGTGTCTTCCTTGCCCTCGTGCCGAGCATAACTCTGCCGTTGAAGACTATATTGACGCCGCATATATCGTCGGAGCAGGCGCAAAGAAAAGCGTCCGAAAGGTTCTGCTTCGAGTCCGTTGACGAAAAGCCGATGGGCTTCTGCGCACCCGTGAGTATGACGGGCTTATCGGCACCCATTATCATATATGAAAGTGCCGCCGCAGTGTACGCCATGGTATCGGTGCCGTGGCTTATCACAAAGCCGTCGAAATCGTCGTAAGCCTTCCGCACCGCCTCTGCGATCCTCACCCAGTGGGCGGGGGTCATATCGGTGCTGTCAACGGAAAAGAGGGAGTGGCTTTCAACCTCACACAGCCTGCCGACCTCCGGAACGAAGGACAGAAGCTGCTGCGGCGTAAGCTCCGGAGCAAGACCGCTGCCCTGATTCTCCGAGGCTATGGTACCGCCTGTGCCTAAAAGCAGGATCCTTTTCATATCACTCACCCTCACGAATAAAGTCGCCGCTCTTGCCGCCGCTTTTTTTCAGCAGGCGAATGTCGGTGATCTCCATGTCACGCTGCACCGCCTTGCACATGTCGTAAACCGTCAGTGCCGCAGTCGATACCGCGGTCAGTGCCTCCATCTCAACGCCGGTAACGCCGTTGCAGCCCACCGTTGCGGTGATGCCGACCGAGGATTCCGCCTCATTGAGCTCAAATTCTATATCAACTCCCGTGAGCATCAGCGGGTGACACATGGGGATAAGCTCCCAGCAGCGTTTTGCCGCCATGATACCCGCTATCTGAGCGGTGCCGAGGACATCGCCTTTTTTCATGCCGCCGCTTTTTATAAGCTCAAAGGTGTGGGGGTTCACCTTCACCTTTCCCGCAGCGACCGCTGTCCTGCGGGTTTCGTTCTTTGCTGAAACATCGACCATATGCGCCCTGCCGCTGTCGTTAAAATGAGAAAAATCGGACATAATATGCTCCTTTTAAAGAAAGCACCGCTATGTTAGCGGTGCTTTGTAAGTTTTTTATTCTGCGGAGATCATGAAGTAGTAAACCGGCTGGCCGCCGTTTACGGCACTGACCTCGGCATCGGGAAGCGCATCCTCCAGCGCGGAGGCTGCTGTCGAGGCTTCGTCTGCATTCACATCCTGACCGTAGTATATGGTCACGACCTCGGGATCGAAAGCGGAGAGAGCCGAGCCCAGCTCCGAAAGAAGCTTCAGCATATCCGTGTAGCTTCCGACGAGCTTACCGTCAAGCAGGGCAAGGTACTCGCCCTCATGTATGGTGTAGCCGTCAAAGTCGGAATTTCGTGCCGCATATGTGACCTGAGCGGTATGAACGGTGTTCACGGAATCCGCCATCTGAGCGTAAAGCTCATCAAGCTCCGCCGACTCGTCAAAGTTCAGCATCGAGGTGACGCCCTGCGGAACGGTCTTCGTCGGGATGACAACCACCTGCTTGTCCTCCACAAGGGGAACGCACTGCTCGGCCGCCATGATGATGTTCTTGTTGTTGGGAAGCACGAATACGATCTCGGCAGGTGTACGCTGTACCTCACGGAGAATGTCTTCCGTGGAGGGGTTCATCGTCTGACCGCCGGTGACGACCGCATCGGCACCGAGATCGGCAAAGAGCTGCGTCATACCGTCGCCGGCGCAAATGGCAACGATGCCGTACTTCTTCTCGGGTGCGGCACTGCCGCTCTCACCGCCGTTTTCAAGCTCCTCCTCGATCTTCTCCAGATCGTCGGTGCTTTGAGCCTTTTTGCCGGCAAGTATATCCTCATGCTGGGTGCGCATGTTCTCGATCTTGGCAAGTTCCAGAGTTCCGTACTGCTGAGACTTGGTTAGTGCCTCACCGGGGATGTTCGTGTGAACATGGACCTTGAACGCCTCATCATCCTCACCGATAACAAGAGAGTCGCCGATACTGTTGAGGTAGGCACGCAAAGGCGTGAGATCGACATTGGGATCGTCCTTGCGGACGATGTACACCGTGTCGAAGGCGTAGGTTATCTCCTCGGTGGAGAAGACATCGAAGGCACCGCTCTCGTTTGCGATGACACCTGCGGAAACGGAGGAATCGGGAGCCTTGATCTCGCCCTTCAAGCAGGCAAGCATGGCTTCGAGAATGACTATATAGCCCTTGCCGCCCGCATCGACAACGCCCGCTTTCTTGAGAACGGGGTTGAGATTTATGGTGTTATCGAGAGCGTCCCAGCCCGCAAGCAGAGCCTTCTCGAACATCTCCTCAAAGCAGCTGCCCTCACCGGCATAGGCAAGTGCCGCAGCGGATGCAAGTCTTGCGACCGTAAGGATGGTGCCCTCGGCGGGCTTCATGACCGCCTTGTATGCAGCCTCGACACCGTCGTTCATCGCCTCGGCAAATTCCTTTACGGCGACGGTATCCATACCTTTAAGGCGTTTGGATATGCCGCGGAAGAGCAGGGAAAGGATAACGCCGGAGTTGCCCCTTGCGCCGCGAAGCAGCGCACCGGAAACGCAGTCCGCTGCCGCGGAAACGGAAGAAAAGCTTTTTTTGCGAAGCTCCGTTGCGGCGTTATTCATAGTCAGTCCCATGTTCGTGCCGGTGTCACCGTCGGGAACGGGGAAGACATTAAGCTCGTTTATCTCTCTTGTGTTTTCAGCCAGTGCCGCATCTGCGCAAAGGATCATATCTTTATATAAAGCGGCATCTATATAGTCTCTCAATGCAAAAGCACCTCCGGGAGGATTTCGTGATATTTTCAGTCAAGCAAAACGGTGTCCACAAAAACATCGACGCTCTTAACGGGAACGCCGGTAGCCTTGCTGACCTTGTAGCAGACTTCTTTGATTATGCTGCGGCATACGGCGGCGATGTTAACATCCATGTCAACGCCTATATGCAGCTCCAAAGTAACACTGCCGTCCTCGTCAAAGTGGGTAAAAACGCCCTTGGACATGGATTCACGGCGCAGAAGCTGGAGGGGACCGCCCTCCTTGCTGCGTCCTGCCATACCCTTGACGCCGAAGCAGCTTGTCGCCGCAAGACCCGCTATATTCGTGAAGACCTCACTGGTGATGCTGATGTTGCCGTTTTCGTTGCTTATATTCACCATTGTTCGGGACTCCTTTCGTAATTACAAGCTAAAACATTATAATACAGAGACAGAGAAATAGCAAGGCATATTTTTTCCGAGCCTTCAACTGTTTACAAGAGGGGAAAATAATGATAAACTGTTGACATAGAAGACTACGGCATCGGAGGAAAAGAAATGGTAAGGAAATACAAGACGATGGACGGCAACGAGGCAGCCGCACATGTAAGCTATGCGTTTACTGAAGTGGCAGCGATCTACCCGATCACCCCGTCCAGCCCCATGGCGGACTTTGTGGATCAGTGGTCCGCAAAGGGACAGAAGAACATCTTCGGAAGCAGAGTAAAGGTGCAGGAGATGCAGGCGGAGTCCGGTGCTGCAGGTGCGGTACACGGCTCACTTAATGCAGGCGCACTGACCACCACCTACACCGCATCGCAGGGACTTCTGCTGATGGTACCGAACATGTACAAGATGGCAGGCGAGCTGCTCCCCGCAGTCTTCCATGTCACCGCAAGAGCCCTGGCATCCCACACGCTGAGCATATTCGGCGATCATTCGGACATCATGGCATGCCGTCAGACCGGCTTTGCAATGCTGGGAGAAGGCAATGTACAGGAGGTCATGGACCTTGCACCGGTAGCACACCTTGCAGCTATCAAGGGCAGAGTTCCGTTCCTGAACTTCTTCGACGGCTTCCGCACCTCACACGAGATACAGAAGGTCGCAGTATGGGATTACGAGGATCTCAAGGAAATGTGCGACATGGATGCAGTCAAGGCATTCAGAGAAAGAGCGCTTAACCCCGAGCATCCCAGCATGAGAGGCTCCCACGAGAACGGAGATATCTTCTTCCAGAACAGAGAAG
>CAZLSN010000040.1:0-11577 GCA_964562265.1 uncultured Oscillospiraceae bacterium | reverse complement strand
ATGCCGACTGCGATACCGGAGATAATGGTGGTAGCGGAACCGGTCTCGGACTGCTGTGCGATCTTCTTAACGGACTTGTAATCGCCGGAGGTGTAGACCTCGGTGATGATACCGATAACGAGACCGACTGCAAGACCTGCAATGATCGCCCATGCTGCATTGAAGTTGCCAAGCATCATCTTGCTGAATACGACGGATGCGATGACAACGAGAAGAGCAGAAACATAAGAGCCCATCTTGAGTGCGGTGTGGGGGTTGGAGCCGTCCTTACCGCGAACGAAGAAGGTTGCGATGATGGAAGCCAGAATGCCGCAAGCGGAGATAACGAGGGGGAAGATGACATTCATGGTAGCGTTCTCGAAGCTGACGAGGGTGGAGGAAGCGATACCGAGGGTCATGGCGGAGATGATAGCACCGACATAGCTCTCGAAGAGGTCTGCGCCCATACCGGCAACATCGCCTACATTGTCACCGACATTGTCGGCAATAACAGCGGGGTTGCGGGGGTCGTCCTCGGGGATACCTGCCTCGACCTTGCCGACGAGGTCGGCGCCGACATCGGCTGCCTTGGTGTATATACCGCCGCCGACACGGGCGAACAGTGCGATGGAGGAAGCACCGAGGGAGAAGCCGAAGAGAACATTGGTATCATTGGTGATGATGAAGAGTACGCTTGCGCCGAGAAGGCCGAGGCCTACAACGCACATACCCATAACGGAGCCGCCGGAGAAAGCAATGGCAAGAGCCTTGTTCATACCGTGCTGTGCAGCGTTTGCGGTGCGTACATTGGCCTTTGTTGCGACATTCATGCCGATGTAGCCTGCGAGAATGGAGAACATTGCGCCGCAGAGGAAGCAGACGGCGGTGATCCAGTTACCGAGGCCGAGGCCGATAGCGACAAAAAGTACTGCAATAAATACGACAAGGATCTTGTACTCGGCAAAGAGGAAAGCGCGTGCGCCTTCGTTGATGCTGCCGGCAATCTCCTTCATGCGGTCGTTACCTGCGTCCTGCTTACCGACATATGCGATCTTGTAGAAAGCAAAGAGCAGAGCGAGAACCGCCATCACGGGGGCCAGATAGATAAGCTTATCCATCAAAAGTTCACTCCTATTTCTTTAGGTTGGATTTTTGCTTCAATAGCAATTATGTATTTTATACTATCGGAGGATTAAAAGCAATTCAATTTTTGTTTGATTTAGTGCAGATTTTACAAATTTATCACATTTAACGAAAGAGGCGGGTTTTAAATCCACAAAGTGTGCAAAAACAACAAAAGCCAAAACATTAACGATAATTCTTTAACGGAATGTGAACAAAAAGAGGGCGAATTTACAAATGTTTAAAATATTTGTTGGATTATAGATTGAAATTTGAGGCAATACCTTATATAATGGGAGCATTAAAATTATGATAACATCTGAGTTGAGGAGCAGGGGAATGCTTATATTATACATTTTTGCCGGACTGAGCGTAGTATCGACGCTTTTGACGGTCCTTTTAACTTCGCTTATGTCGGCGGGGCTTTCGCTTTTGTGGATAGTTCCGCTTCTGCTTCTGGGCTATTTTATCGCATGGCACATCGTCTATGCGAGCATCATGTACCTCGGAACGCAGCTTTTCGTCGATCTGAACAAGCCGCAGTCGAGGCCCTCGAAGTTCTGCCGCTGGCATTTGGACCAGATAGCAAAGGCCGCCTGTTTTTACATGGGCGCAAGGATACATGTTAACGGCGAGGAGCTTATTCCCAAGGACGAGCGTTTCCTCATAGTCTGCAATCACCGATCCTTCTTCGATCCCGCGGTTATGGTCGCAGCACTTGATAAGCACGGCATAATATACATATCCAAGCCGAGCAATTTCAGAATATTCGTTGGCGGCAGACTGATGCACAAGAGCGGCTGCCTTGCACTTGACAGGGAGAATAACCGTCAGGCACTCGGCGTTATAAAGAGAGCCGTTGAGATAATAGAGCAGGATGTCGGCTCCATCTGCATCTACCCCGAGGGTACGAGAAGCAGAACGGACGAGCTAAATCCTTTCCACGCAGGCTCCTTCAAGATAGCGCAGAAGACGGGAGTACCCGTCGTACTTGCCGCGGTACGCAATACCGAGATGGTAATGAGGAATGCAGGACGCAGAACGACCGAGGTAGACCTCGACATAATCGGTGTCATAGACGGTGAGTTTGCCAAGACTCACACCACGAGAGAGACAGCCGATCTTGCACAGAGCAGGATAGACGAGTATCTCAAGCGAGTGAGGAAGGAGTGTTCCGGCGGCGAATGCTGAAACTTTTAAAATTCCTTAAAAAGAAAGAATGGCTGTTTTTCGTCCTGAGCCTTGCCTTTGTCATGGCTCAGGTTTGGCTTGATCTGAAGCTTCCGGACTATATGTCGCAGATAACGAAGCTGGTCGAAACGGAAGGCAGCGCAATGGATGATATTTGGACTGCCGGCGGAATGATGCTGCTTTGCTCTCTGGGGAGCCTTGCGTCATCTGTGGCAGTCTGCTTTTTTGCGTCCAAGATAGCAGCGGGCTTTTCGAGGCGGCTGCGCAGGGTTGTGTATTATAAAGTCCAGTCCTTCTCGAAAAACGAGATTGGCAGCTTCTCCACCCCCAGCCTCATCACCCGCTCCACAAACGATGTAATGCAGGTGCAGATGCTCATCGTCATGGCGATGCAGGTCGTGATAAAGGCACCGCTCATGGCAGCATGGGCGATAACAAAAATAGCGGGCAAGGCATGGCAGTGGTCGCTTGCAACGGCGATAACCGTTGTGGTTCTCATGCTGCTCATGGGGCTTATCCTCGCACTTACCTTCCCCCGTATGCGCAGGGTGCAGTGGCTCCAGGACGGACTGAACAGATCGGCAAGGGAAAACCTCACCGGCATAAGAGTCGTCAGAGCCTTTAATGCCGAACGCTACCAGCATAAGAAGTTCCAGGAAAGCAATACGGAGCTTATGGAAAACCAGCTCTTTGCAAACAGAGCCTTAACATTCATAAGCCCCTTCATGAGCCTTGCCATGAATCTCATGAGCATGTCCATCTATTGGATAGGTGCTATACTCATAAACTCCGTCGTCATGGACGGAGTAGGAGCCTTGGCGGAGCGAGTGAATATTTTTGCCGATATGATCGTTTTCATGTCCTATGCCATGCAGGTCATCGGTTCCTTCCTCATGATGGCTGCGGTGTTCGTCATAGCACCGAGAGCCTTTGTTTCGGCGGGCAGGATAAACGAGATACTCGACACCGAGGTGTCGGTCAAGGAGGGCAGCGACGAAAGCCTTGAGAGCGATGATCTCACCATGTGGCGATACGGCAGAAGCGACGAAAACGATGTTTTGGATTACGGCGGCGGTACGCTGTTTTTCGGCAGCGGTGCCGATCTTCTGATGATACCCAAAAAGCACATAGAGAAGCCGATGATAGAATTTGAGCATGTGAGCTACCGCTATCCCGAGGGCAGCGGTGATGTGCTGCATAACATAAGCTTCAAGGCGGAGAAGGGGGAGACCGTGGCGATAATCGGCTCCACCGGCTCCGGCAAGACTACGCTTGTAAACCTCATACCGAGATTCTCCGATCCCACCGACGGCAGAGTTGTAATAGACGGCAGCGACGCAAAGGATTACAGCTTTGACCGTTTAAGCCGAAAAATAGCCTTTGTCGAGCAGAAGTCCGTTATGTTCAGCGGAACGGTCAAATCGAACATCATCATGGGCGATGATGCAAACGACGAAAGGATCGAAAAGGCACTGAAAACCGCTCAGGCGTATGACTTCGTTTCCACATTGGAAAACGGACTTGATTCACCCGTTGCACGAGGCGGCAGCAATTTCTCCGGAGGTCAGAAGCAGAGACTTTCGATAGCGAGGGCTCTTTATCGCCGTCCGGACATATTGGTGCTTGACGATGCCTTTTCCGCGCTTGACTTCAAGACGGATAAGGCACTGCGTGAGGGACTTAAAGCCGAGCTTTCGGATACCACTGTTATAATGATAGCGCAGAGGATAGGAACGGTCATGGGCGCCGACAGGATAATCGTCCTCGACGAAGGCAGAATAGTCGGCATGGGCAAGCACTCGGAGCTTATCCGAGACTGCGAGGTATACAGACAGATCGCACTGTCTCAGCTTTCGGAGGAGGAACTTGCCTTATGAAACATCCTACTCCCAATACACCGAATCCCAAGAAGCCGGAAAACTTCAAGACGGCTATCGGCAACATACTGGCATACTGCAAGCCGTGGTATGTCCCCATCGTGATCTCCCTTGCGTTTTCGATCGGCAGCACTGTGCTGTCCGTCATTGCGCCGAACAAGATGGCAGACCTCACAAATGCCATAAGTGCGGGACTTGCAACGGGGATCGACATCGAGGGCGTAAAGAGCGCGATAATCGCGATCCTCATAATCTATATCTCGGGCGGACTGCTGACCTGCATATCGAACTATCTCATGATAAGCGTTATGCAGCGGCTTTCGTGGAGCTTAAGGCGGGATATTTCCGAGAAAATTAACCGCATACCTCTCGGTTATTTTGACAGAGTCAGTGTCGGCGATGTAATGAGCCGCATAACAAACGATGTCGATACGCTTTCGTCTACGCTTAATTCAAGCGTAACGAGTCTTGTTCAGGCATTGGCACAGTTTGTGGGCGTAACGGCTGTCATGCTGTTTACAAATCTGCTGCTCACGGGAACTGCGGTAGGCTCATCGATCATCGGCTTTGTGCTGATGTTCATCATAATCGCCCGTTCGCAGAAGTACTTCCGAAGCCAGCAAAAGAACCTCGGTGCCATAAACGGACACATCGAGGAGGTCTACACGGGACACGATACGCTGCGTATCTACGGAGCGCAGGAGAGCGTCAAAAAAGCCTTTGACAGGATAAACAACGACCTCTACGGCACCGCATGGAGATCGCAGTTCTTCTCCGGACTCATGAGCCCCATCATGAGCTTCATCGGCAACTTCGGCTATGTTGCGGTCTGCGTTGTCGGCGCGGCACTGACGGTAAACGGCAGCATCGAATTCGGAACGATCGTCGCCTTTATCGCCTATGTCCGACTGTTCACAAGTCCGCTCTCGCAAATATCCTCGGCGGCAAACCAGCTCCAGTCGGCAGCGGCGGCGGGTGAGCGCATATTCGCATTCTTGAACGAAGCCGAAATGCGTGACGATTCCGCGCTTGCAAGGGCACCCTACGCCGTCAGAGGCAAGGTCGAGTTCTCGCATGTCCGCTTCGGCTATATAGAGGGAAAGCCTGTAATAAACGACTTTTCCGCAACGGTGGAGCCGGGGCAGAAGGTCGCCATCGTTGGACATACCGGAGCGGGAAAGACCACACTTGTAAATCTGCTCATGGACTTTTATGAGCTGTGGGGCGGCGAGATAAGCATAGACGGCGTCGCCATAGCCGATATGAAGCGCAGTGAGGTGCATTCGCTCTTCGGCATGGTGCTTCAGGACGCATGGCTCTTTGAAGGCTCATACAGGGAGAATATCGCCTACGGCAAAAAGAATGTAACCGATGAGCAGATAGTCAATGCATGCAGGGCAGTCGGAATGCATCATTACATAAGCACTCTGCCCAAGGGCTACGATACGCCGATAAGCGAAAGCGGCAGTATGTCCGAGGGTCAGCGGCAGCTTCTTACGATTGCGAGGGCAATGGTTGAGAATGCACCGATGATAATCCTCGACGAGGCAACGAGTGCCGTCGATACGAGGACTGAGCTGCTTGTTCAGCAGGCAATGGCAAAGCTCACGGGCGGCAGAACATCCTTTGTCATAGCGCACAGACTGTCAACGATAAAGGACGCAGATCTCATCCTTGTCATGGACAAGGGCGATGTGGTCGAAAGCGGAACTCACACGGAACTTCTCAATAAAAACGGACTGTATGCCGAACTGTACAACAGCCAGTTTGAAAGGGTATAAGATGAAAAAAGTTGCACTTATCACGGGTTCCTCCCGTGGAATAGGCAGAGCCGAGGCGATAGCACTCTCGGAAAAAGGCTATGCCGTCTGCATAAATTATATAGAAAACGATGCCGCCGCAAAAGAGATTCTCGATCTAATCCTCGGCAAAGGCAATGAGGCGATAAGTGTTAAAGCCGATGTGTCGGACAGGGCTGCTGTCAATGCCATGGTGCGTGAGATCGAGCAAAAGCTCGGTCATGTGACCCTGCTTGTGAATAACGCAGGTATAGCGGGACAGTGCCTTTTTCAGGAGATAAGCGATGACTATTGGCAGCGTATGCTGGGGGTCAATCTCTGCGGCGCCTTTAATACTATACAGGCGGTGCTGCCCAATATGCTGCATGAGCATTCCGGCTGCATAATAAACACATCGTCTATCTGGGGTCAGCACGGAGCTTCCTGCGAGGTGGCGTATTCGACGACAAAGCATGCGATAATCGGTCTCAGCCGGTCCCTTGCGATGGAGCTTGCACCGTCCGGAATAAGAGTAAACTGCGTAGCACCCGGCGTCATAGATACGGATATGGTGAAGGTACTTGGCGAAGAAACGCTCTCGATGCTTGCGGATGATACCCCCATGGGTCGCCTCGGCACTCCGGAGGAGATAGCGGCCTTGGTTGCGTTTCTTGCGTCGGATGAGGCAAGCTTCATAACCGGACAAGTCATCACCGCAGACGGAGGTTTTATAAAATGAACAGTTACGCTAAGGTATCGAAAGAGTGGCTCGACGCTCACAGACATTACACCGCGGCACTGCTCATCTCCTACGGCGGCACCGCACTCAATGCGTTCCTGGCATGGCTGTACCTCGGCAAAGGTAACATAGGAATGCTGCTTGCAGCGGCAGTTTTCGCGGGACTTACGATCTGGATACTGTCCGACAAACGCTATAAAAACAGGGGACTTTCGGCAGTGATCGGAGCTGTCATGGTGCTGCTTTGCGTAACGCTTTACTTCTTTGTCTATAAATACTCATGCAAGCCCCTGCTCATGGCACTTGCAGCCGAGATCTCGGTCATGATCGCCTATGCGATAGTCTTCAAAAACTTCTATAAAGAATAAAAAATCGAGCAGCAAATGCTGCTCGATTTTAATTATAGATTTAATGTATCAGAACGGGAAACCCATGGGGGTGAGCTTGGACATAGCCTGATTGGTGGCATTCTCGCTCATGGTCATTGCCTCGTTGACTGCCGCAACGATCATATCCTGAAGCATTTCGATGTCATCGGGATCGACCGCCTCGGGATCTATCTCAATGGACTTGAGACCTCTTGTGCCGATCATGGTTGCCTTAACGGCACCGCCTCCTGCGGATGCGGTGAATTCCTTGCTTTCAAGCTCCTCCTGCATCTTACGGATCTCTTCCTGCATCTTCTGAGCCTGCTTCATCATGTTGCCGCCGGGCATGCCCCCGCGAAAACCGCCTTTTGCCATGTTGTATTCCTCCTGTAAATTAGTTTCAGATAAATCTTGTTTCCTTGAATTTTTTTAGCTCTTCGATATCACGAACGGGCGTTTTCGGAGTGGTCGAGTCAAGCTCCTCAACGCTGATCGTAAGAAATCTTCCGCTGATCTCGGAGAGAGTGCTGCGGATACAACGCAAAACATCCTGAGTGTTGACCATATTAAAGAAAAATCCGGGTTCAACGAAAAGCTTTATTGCACTGTCGTCGATCTTACACACAGTCTTTGCCGGATCGGAAAGAATGGACAGTATTCCAAAGGGGAGGGTAAGCTCCGCCTTTTCCAAAGCCGCATTCCAAAGCGACTTCGTATCGGTGGGAGCATTTTTTGCGCTTTCGGGCGCATCGGGGTTTAGATCAACGGGGGAGCGGTCTAAAAAATCATCCTCCGGCTGATACTCGTCAAACTGCGAAAGATCAATGTCGTCGTCCGCATCGTCATAGTCCCTTACGGGGCTGCACTCATACTCCGGCTCCCGTTCGGGTTCACGGAAAGCCGCACCGCTTTTCATATCCTCCTCAAGTCTCGATACCCTTGCCCTCAATGCGGAGACATCCTCCGTCAAAGACGGGTCACACAGAGAGATGATGCAAAGCTCCGCCAAAAGCTTGGGACTTTTCGCATCACGCATCTTTGCAAGATAATCCGCCACGGTGTCGATCCTTGAGATAAGCTCCGCCTTTGTGAGCTTTGCCGAGAGAGAGCGCAAAAGCTCAAGGCTGTAAGCACCGGAAATGAGGTCAACACCCGACTTTGGCGCAACGCTTATCATAAGGCAGTCACGCTGTAAGGCGTTCAGCTCACCAAGTGCCGTAACGGGATCCTTGCCGTCCTGCCAGAGTGCCGTAAAAAGCGACAGAGCGGAATCTGGATCACGGCGCAGAGTGTTGTCCATAAGCTGAGCAATGCGGCGATTTCCGGTCAGACCCATTACGGAATAGACCGTATCGGTGTCTATATGTTCCCTGCCGGAGCATTGATCGAGCAGCGACAGCGCATCACGCATACCGCCCTCGGATAGTCCGGCGATCAAGGCCGCTGCGTTTTCGGTCAGAGAAAATCCCTCACATTCGGCAACATGCAAAAGGTGCTTTGCGATAAGCGAAGCGTCAAGCCTTTTGAAGCTGTGCCGCTGACAGCGGGAGAGGATGGTCGCAGGGACCTTGTTAAGCTCAGTCGTTGCAAGAATGAAGGTGAGATGTTCGGGAGGCTCCTCCAGTATCTTCAGCAGAGCGTTGAAGGCGGGAGCGGAGAGCATATGCACCTCATCGATGATGTAAACACGGTTTTTGACCGACACAGGAGAAAAGACCGCCTCATCACGAAGCTGACGCACATTGTCAACACCGTTATTTGATGCGGCGTCGATCTCAACGACATCGAGTATCGTGCCGTCGTCGATACCCAGACAGGCGGGACATTTCCCGCAGGGGTTGCCGCCGACGGGGGACTGGCAGTTTATCGCCTTTGCAAGTATTCTTGCGCAGGTCGTTTTGCCGGTGCCTCTCGTACCGATGAAAAGATAGGCGTGCGAAAGTCTGCCGCTTTGTATCTGATTTTTAAGCGTTTCCGTTATGTGCTGCTGCCCAACGACCTCGTCAAAGGTCTTAGGACGCCACTTGCGGTATAAAGCCTGATACATAGTTATCACCATATAAATATAGCAATTGCGGCCTTTGACAAGACTGCACACCCAACCTCGAATAATGCCATATGCCCGCCCCACCGGTAGCCGGCTCAGAACCGGCACCCTCACGGCACACGAAAAGCACCGCTTAATGCTGCTCGGTTCCCCGCCTGACATGGTTCACGGGTTCCCGTTGCGTGAGACCGATTCGTCAACGCTGCTTGCCGGGGTCAGACGACACATGACAGATCCTAAGTTGGGAATTCATTCCTGCTGTAGCGGATTGCAGGTTACAGGGCACCGCTGGCTCCCCAACTAGTGCAGCCTTGTCAAAAGCCGCAAAAGCATTATAACGCAAAAGAAAGATATAATCAACAAATATTTTCTTTACAAAATGAAAAATCGTGCTATAATAGGCGAGTAAACATTTGGGCCATTAGCTCAGCTGGGAGAGCGCCAGGTTCGCAATCTGGAGGTCAGGGGTTCGATCCCCCTATGGTCCACCAAAAAATCCAAGTCCGCAAGGATTTGGATTTTTTTATCCAAGCCGACAGGCTTGGTATATCATCACCGAAGGTGCTTTAGTAAAAAAACGGCGGCATAAGGAAGTTTTCCTTATGCCGCCGTGTATGCTATGCGGTGTTTTTCGCTTGCGGATCAGACTATTCTGCGGTCACGAACCTGACTGTCATAATGCTTGTTCAGCAGAGGACGGACAACATAATAGATGAGCTTGTTCTCAAGGTTGAACATGTAAATGCCGAAGGTGCCTACGAATGCAAGCAGGGCGATCATGCCGACCTTGCCGCCTATTTTAAGAACAGAATTCATTACTTTTCCTCCTATTAGTATGCCGCAGAGTCATCAAACTCAACGATGGTGGGGTCAAGAGGTGTCTCACCGAGAACAACGGACATATAGTTGTTTACGCACTTTCTCATATCCTGACGGGAGATAGTACGGCTGTCCTCAAGGTCATGCTCAATGAAGATGAAGTGGAAGCCGAGATCTCTTGCCTGCTCCTCCATGAGAGCGTGGACACCGTTCATGCCCTTGCAGGCGACGTTGTCGTTGAACAGTACCATGTCGCAATTGAAGCTCTTTGCCCACTCCCAAACGGAGTTGACGTTCTCCCAACCGCCGACTGCCATATGACGCATGGTAGCCTTCTCGGTCAGACGGGTGAGGTCGTCCATTGCCTTATCCTTGTCGGAAGTATCGATCATATTGTAGCCCATGGTGGAGTCCATGTTCAGGACAATATTGATACCCCAGCAGTTCTGGGTCCAGGTCGGGAAGTCGGTGTAGTAAACCGCAGAGGGTCCCCACAGGAATGCACGGTGGCGAGTTCTGCCGCCGAAGGGCTGATACTTCTCCTGATATGCCTTACGCATAATGTCGATGACCTTGCGGTCGACCTTGTTGAAGTAGGGGTCTGCACCGTTAACGGACTGCCACTCGTACAGCTTATACAGAGTCTCGGCAATGCCGACAAGGGGTGAGTGCGGAGTCTTGAAGAAGTCCCACTTCTCAAGCTCTATGGTATTCTGCTCGTTCATACGATCGGCTGCCACAAAGAAGGCATCCCAGTTGAACTTCATGCCATGATGCTCTTCAATGAATTCAATGGTCTCCTCAAGGATCTTGCGGGAGAAGGGGAGAGCAGCGGGCTCATTGTGGATCATTGCGAGGGTTGCCTGATAGTCAGGCAGACCAACACGGCGACGCTGGAACATGGAGGTCATCTCGGAAGCGTTGCAGGGCATGTTGGTGGTGACGAGAACCTTGCCGACGAGAGGGAAGGCGTCGTCGATGGCGACACCGGTCTCGGCGGAGCAGCGGGAGCAGACATCGGCTGCAAGACCGATAGACTCGGCAACATCGATGTAATAAGGCTCGATGTGCTGGTCAATGTCGCAGATGATGAACTCGGGGAGAGTCTGGAGAGGTACGGGGTACAGCTCGGGGAAACCGGTCATGAACAGCTCGGGAAGAACCTCGTCGATGGGAACAAGCTTCTCGCTCTCTTCCTTGCTTGCGCCGAGACGACGGTCATGGGAGAGAATATATGCGATACGCTTGGTAAGGTTCTGAACGATGGCGTACATATTCATATGTGCGACCTTGAGCTCTCTGTCACGATAGCCCTCAAACAGACGGTCGATGAACATAAAGGTGCCGAGGTAGGAGCCCATCCAACGGTACTCCCAGAAGCCCTTCAGAATGGGAACAGGTGCGGAAGCGACCATCATTGCCATTGCGGAAAGGTTTTTGAGCCATGCACAATAGTCAACAAGGGTGTCCTTAACGCCTCTCCACTCACGGTACTTGGCAACGCCGGTCTTGTCGTAGTAACGCTTTCTCTGGCCGCCTACGCCATGCTCTGCCTGCCAAATGGGATCAAAGCGTTCAAGCTTTTTGTCGATAACGGCAATAACTTTATCTAACATGATTACTTACCTCCCTGAATGGTCTTGATCTCCAGAGATTC
>CAZLSN010000039.1:0-11974 GCA_964562265.1 uncultured Oscillospiraceae bacterium | reverse complement strand
ATCTCACTCGTAATGAGAAGGTTGTGAGTTCGATTCTCACCACCAGCTCCAAAAATGAAAGAGGAACGGTTTGCCGTTCCTCTTTTTTATTCTTTTATAACAGTAAATTCAATAAGCTCGTCGTTAACTTTCAGTTTTCCCGAGCCGGCTTTGCCGGTTGTTTTAACATATGTTCCGCCGCAGCCGCCCTTAAGACTTATGACCGAGGGACCTATAAGCTCAATGGCACCTTCGGCACTCAGCGTAACGGGCTCATGGTAGTAGGTGCAGATATTGCCGTCTGAGTCCAAGGCACGGAGCCTTACCGCCGCGACATCGTAGCTTGCACCTTCCCTGAGCACGGTTGCGGAAGGGACCACGGAAAGTTTCGGCTTAACTCCCGGCTGACGGGTGACGGATGCTATTACCTCACCGCCGCTTACTGCATCGAAACGCCACTTTGTCGCTTCGCCGCCCCAGTTGCCGACATATTTGCCGTAAAGTTTATAGCCGTCGGAAACGGAAAAACCCTTGAACAGCATGAGCTTTGCGAATTTAAGCAGTATCTTCGGGGGAAGATTTGCGGTCCCGTGGACGGAAAGTGCGACAAGGCACTCTTTTATATCCGCGGCTGTCTTATCGTCAAAGCCCTCAACGGTCTTGAGCATTTCACCGATGAAGTCGTCTATGATGACCGGAGGATGGGGCAGAGAAGAAAACTCGTCCTCACTCGGGTAAAAATCACGGACATGTATGCCGTTTTTGCTGAGGCTGATTTTTTCGGCATTGGTGAAGACAAAGACCTTCCCGATGTTTCCGGCAGGATGCTCACCGATGTCCATAGAAGATGATACGACACAGCAGGGCTCATCGTCGCCCTGACTGCGATATACTGCTGCCGCAAGCTTGGGATTACGGAACATATCGGTGACGCCGTGGTAGCATATACCGTCACCGCTGCCGAAATCACGGTGGGTGTTGTAGTCGAACATGCACCATGGGAAGATGCCGGCAATATCATCGGCGGCATACATGGCGTCAAGCACCTTGGCATGGCGCAGGGCATGGCTCAAGCGATGCTCCTCATCGTCGAAGGGCTTTGTCGGGAACATGTGACCGTTGCACTCGGAAACGAGGTACGCCTTTTTTGCGTTTGATGTTACCGCTTTTTTGGACTTCAAACCGTCGTTTGTGCCGCAGTGAGAGAAATCGTTGAAGGCGTAGACATCCTCCAGAAGATGGCTCTTTTCAAGATAGCGAACGCCGCTTGTCGCTCTCGATGAGTCCAGCCTATGAGCGACCTTGTTGGTCTCACGGTAAAGCTCATCGCAGTCCTGGGATTCGTTGATTCTGACACCCCAAAGGATAATACTCGGATGGTGCATGTTCTGTTTTACCATCTCTTCCGTATTTATAACAGCCTGCCGCTTCCATGCGTCATCTCCTATGTGCTGCCATCCGGGGATCTCGGTAAAGACAAGCAGACCCAGCTCATCGCAGCGATCGAAAAAGTGCCGAGATTGAGGATAGTGCGAGGTCCTTACTGCGTTTACGCAAAGCTCGTTTTTGAGTATATCGGCATCGAGTATTTGCATGGACTTGGGCATGGCGTAGCCGACATATGCATAGCTTTGATGGCGGTTTAATCCGCGAAGCTTAAGCTTTTCACCGTTTAAATAAAAGCCGTCGGCTTTGAATCGAGCGGTACGGAAGCCGAAACGAAGGTTCATTTCGTCGATAAGCTCATTGTTTTTACTAAGCCTGCGAACATTCAGTGTGTACAAAACAGGGGAGTCGGGACTCCAAAGTTCGGCATCATCGGCCGAAAGAGTGAAGCTTTTACCCACGGCTTCGGCGATCGCATTGCCATCACTGCCTATAACACGACTTATAAGTGAGCTGCCTTTAATATCGCTTTCGCAGCTTATCCCGACTTTTATCTCACGAAGTCCTGTGTTTTCAAGAAGAACTTCATTTATATAGCCCTTGTTACGAACTTTTAGCGTCACCTCTCTGTAAAGACCGCCGTAGCACAGATAGTCGATGACAAAGCCGAAGGGCGGAACATTCAGGCTCTCACTGGTATCGAGACGAACGACAACGCTGTTTTTCTCGCCATATTTCACAAACGGCGTAAGATCGGCATCAAAAGCCGTGTAGCCGCAATCGTGCCTTAAGACCTCACTGCCGTTGCAAAAGACCGTTGCCGAATGAGCGGCACCTTCAAAGCTCAGAGTTATGAGCTTGCCCCTCCAATCCTCGGGGACGGTAAAGGTCTTTTTGTATCCGCAAACCGTCTGATAATCGGCGCAGTCTGCGTAATTATACGGCAGCTCCTTAACCGTATGCGGCAGTCTGACGCTTTCGGCAGCGTCAAATCCGTCATCATAATTAAATACAAATTTCCAATCGTCGTTAAAAGGATAATTCATAAGCTCACCCCTTCATATTTCTGCCTGTATTTTAGCATATTGTTTGTGATTTGAAAATGCAAAACCAATAATAAGTTGATTTTATTTGCGCTCGGATATATAATCAGCATGAAAAATAATGTAAGGACAGGTGAAGTCTATGATTATTGATTGCACGAAGCTTGGCGGTAGCTGCTCATGCGGCAGAGAGCATCCTCTGCATACGAAGTATATTGTCTGTGAAGCAGGCTGCATGGATAAGGCGGATGAGTATTTCGCCCTTGCGGGACTTTCCGGAAGAAGAGCCGTGATATATGACTCCAATACCTACAATAATCAGTGGATCCCTCATATTACCGCAGATCAGGAGATAGTACTTGACGCTGCCGGCCTTCATACCGACAAGGCGAAGGTCGAGGAGATGATGAAGCAGCTCCGTGATCCCGAGATGATCGTAGCAGTCGGCGGTGGTACTATCACCGACTTCGGCAGATACAGTGCAAATGAACTCGGCGTACCCTTCGTTTCCGTGCCCACCCTTGTCAGTGCGGATGGCTTTTCCGCTAATATCTGCTCCATAATCATTGACGGACAGAAGAAATCAATCCCCATGATAGCGGCGACCTTGGTACTGTGCGATATAAATATCGTCTCCCATGTTCCGATGTTCCTCACCATGAGCGGAGTGTGCGACATCATGTCGAAGTATATCTCCCTTGCCGATTGGAAGATCTCTCACGTCGTCACCGGAGAGTACATTTGCCCCGAAGTCGTTGCTCTTGCCGAAAAGGCACTGCACAGAACGAGAGACTGCTGCATGGAGCTTCTTGAGAACAAGACCGAGGCTTATGAGGCTATGGCGGCATCACTCATGGAAAGCGGCCTTACGATGCAGATGCTCTCAAATTCGAGAGCGGCATCCGGTGCCGAACACCTTATTGCCCACCTTGCCGAAATGCGTCCTCCGAGATTTGAGGAAGCAGCGGGAATACACGGCGAATGCGTCGGCGTCGGTACTGTGCTTATGGCGGAGCGTTATCATAAGATGATCGAGAAAAAGCCCACGGCAAAGGTATATGAGCCTTACGATGAGACTTGGATCCGTGAGAAGTTCGGTCCCCTTGCCGATGGCATCATAGCGGAAAACAGCAAGGACATTCTTGCAACCTTCAATCCGCAGAGCATCATCGACCATTGGGATGAGATAGTTGAGATCGTAAAGGCGATACCGACGGCGGAGGAGCTTATTTCCCTTTTCTCTGCACTCGGAGCAAAGTATAGGCTTGAGGATATACACATCGATCCCGCTCTCAAGGAGGACTGCATACAAATGTCCGTTGCTATCCGCAACCGTCTTACCTTTATGCGCATGAGCAGGGTACTAAACTACGATTAAGGAGATGAATATGCAAAAACTCTTAAACACTAAGCTCTTTTTACTTGATATGGACGGCACCCTCTACCTCGGTGACGAAGTATTTGACGGAGCCGTTGACTTTATAAACACCATAAGCGATACCGGCAGAGAGTATATTTATCTCACGAACAACAGCTCCAGAGCCGGCAAGGATTATATCGACAGATTGAGGCGGCTGGGCTTTCCCTGTGAGGCGAAGAATGTATTCACATCGGGAATGGCGACGGCGATGTATTTAAACGAAAACTTCCCCAATGATAAGGTATACCCCGTAGGCACACTTGCATTCTTGTCGGAGCTTGAATCCTATGGCGTTAAGCTCGGTGAGGGTGAGGATGTTAAGGTCGTTTGCGTCGGCTTTGACACAACGCTCACCTATGAAAAGCTCGACAAAGCGGTGCATTATCTCCGCCACGGTGCAGCCTTTGTTGCTGCAAACCCCGATTGGGTCTGCCCTATGCCGGCAGGCGAGGTCTTGCCCGACTGCGGCAGTATTTGCGCCCTGCTCACGGCATCCTCCGGTGTCGAGCCTAAATATATCGGCAAGCCCAACCGCAGCATGGTTGACATAATATCGAATCAAACCGGCATTCCCAACGAGAATATCTGCTGTGTAGGCGACAGACTTTATACCGATATTGCCGTTGCGCAGAACGCGGGGGCGGTGTCGGTGTGTGTAATGTCCGGTGAATGCACGATGGACGATGTGAACGCTGCGGAGCGAAAGCCGGACTATGTCCTCCAAAGCGTTGCGGATATCGCAAGAATATTGAAAGCTAACAAAAAATGACCCCGAAGGGTCATTTTTTGTTAATATGAATATCATTTAAACTTATTTTGTCCCACGAAAAAGTCTCGATCAGCTCATCAGGAGCAATGGGGTCTGCCGAGGCTTTAAGACCGAGAAGCTGCGCCATCATGCCGACAAGTTCCTCGGGGCGGTATTTTTCACGGAGAATGTCCATGCTCAGATCGCCGAAACGCTTTGACATTTTTCGCTCACCCACGGTTATAAGCGGCGCATGGCAATACTCCGGAGCCGTACCGCCGAGCTGAGAGATAAGCCAGATCTGCCGTCCCGTTGATGACAAGAGGTCGCGCCCCCTTACAACGCGGCTTACACCCATATCCATATCGTCAAAGGAGACTGCAAGCTGATAGGCATATACGCCGTCTGAGCGACGAATAATAAAATCACCCTCATCGGAAAACCTCTGCCTAATAAGGCCGTAGTGACCATCCGTAAAGCTTATCTCCCTGTCGGGAACGCTTATCTTGAATGCGGGTCTCTTGCCCGACACTTCAAGCTGTCTGCGCTCCGATGCCGTCAGGCTTTTGCAGCGACAGCTATGACTGTCACGGGGATCACCTGCATAGGGGGCCGAGGCGGAAAGCCGCTGATTTCTTGAGCAATAGCAGGGATAAACAAGTCCCTTTGAATTCAAAAGCCGAAAGGCATCGTCGTATTTATCGCTTCTTTTGCTTTGAGCCTGAGCTTCCTCGTCCCAATTAAGCCCCAACAGCCGTAAATCCCGCACTATCGCTTCCGCATATTCGGTTTTGCTTCTTGCGGGATCGAGATCTTCTAGTCTGAATATAAGCTTTCCGCCGCTTTTTCTCACATCGAGCCATGCCAAAAGGGAGGAGGTGAGATTCCCCAAGTGCAAAACGCCGCTTGGACTCGGAGCAAATCGACCGCAAATTCCGTTAAAATCGTTCATAGCATCAGTCTTTCGATAATTGTATTTAGATTAAAACATATTTTGCCGCAAATTTAAATATTTATCTACCATTTTTGTTGGAAATGTGGTATAAATAAATCAATATATTATTGGATAAGAGAGGTCATATCATGGCAAGTTCAACTAAGGAAGCTTTGGGTAATGCACTGAAGAAAACTCTGGTATACAAGTCCATAGATAAGATTACCGTTAAGGAGCTTGTTGACGAATGCGGTGTCAACAGGCAGACCTTCTACTATCACTTTGAAGATGTTTACGATCTTATGGAGTGGGTATTTGAAGAGGACGCAAACCGTGTTCTTCCCGAGGAGATATATTACGAGGAGTGGCGTGAGCATGTTATCATGTTCTTCCGCTACCTTTTCGAGAACAAGAGTTTTGTTCTCAACATCTTCAATTCGCAGAACCGCTCATATCTTCTGCGCTACTTCAAACGCCGCCTTCACTACTGCGTACACGGCTTTGCGATAATCGTTGCCGAGGGCAAGAATATCGAATGGTCGGATATGGAGTTTGTTTGCGAGCTTTATGTTCAGATAGTAGTGGGACTCATTTCCCAGTGGCTTGATAACAATATGGAGCTTCCTCCGGAGATAGCTGTGGATAAGCTGATGACTGTCATGGACGGCAGCGTTGAGTATATCCTCTCAAGATTTGCAAAGGAATGACATCTGGCCTCCCGAGAGCATCGGGGGGCTTTGTGTACGGGAGCAGTTATGAAAAACGAGAAAACAAATGTGATGCGCCTTCTTGATAAGGCGAAGATAAGCTACACTCCCCATGAGTACCCGCACGGAGATTCCGCAGTCGATGGCGTGACCGTGGCACGGCTCACCGGCGTGGCACCGGAGCGGGTGTTTAAGACCCTTGTGGCAAGAGGCATCGGCAAGAGCATATATGTTTTTGTTATCCCCGTGGCCATGGAGCTTGATCTCAAAAAAGCGGCAAAGGCAGCAGGGGAGAAGTCCGTTGAGATGGTGCATGTGAATGAGCTTTTGTCTCTCACGGGCTATGTTCGCGGCGGATGCTCTCCCATCGGAATGAAAAAGAAATACAAGACCTTTATCGATATAAGTGCGGAAGACAAGGAAACCATGTTTGTCAGTGCCGGAAAGATCGGCTATCAGGTTGAGCTTCCGCCTTCCGACCTTGCACTGCAGACCTCGGCAAAGTTTACTGATCTGGTGAAAAGCGAATGAATGACAGCATTATAATCAAAGGCGCAAGAGCAAACAACCTGAAGAATATCGACATCACTATACCGAGAGACAAGCTCGTTGTCATGACAGGACTATCCGGCAGCGGCAAATCTAGCCTTGCCTTCGATACGATATACGCAGAGGGTCAAAGACGCTATGTCGAAAGCCTTTCCTCATATGCAAGGCAGTTCCTCGGACAGATGGATAAGCCGGAGCTTGACTATATTCAGGGACTTTCTCCTGCAATATCGATAGATCAGAAAACAAGCTCCAGGAACCCCCGCTCAACGGTCGGTACGGTCACGGAGATATATGATTATATGCGTCTTCTGTGGGCAAGGATCGGTGTCCCTCATTGCCCCAAGTGCGGCAAGGAGATAAGACAGCAGACTATAGATCAGATAATCGACCAGATAATGCTTCTCCCCGAAGGGACGAAGCTTCAGATACTTGCACCCGTCGTCAGAGCCAGAAAGGGTGAGCATGTAAAGACCCTTGAGGATGCCAAACGCTCCGGCTATGTCAGGGCAAGGGTGGATGGCGATATGTATGAGCTGTCCGAAAGCATAGAGCTTGACAAGAACAAAAAGCACAGTATAGATATTATCGTTGACAGAGTGGTTATAAAGGCATCGGCTGTCCGAAGGATAACGGACTCCGTCGAGACCGCATCCTCACTTGCGGGAGGACTTGTTATAATCGATGTCGTCGGTGAGAACAGGGAGCTTATGTTCTCGCAGAACTATGCCTGTGACGATTGCGGCATCTCTATAGAGGAGATGACGCCGAGGCTCTTTTCGTTCAATACCCCCTACGGTGCCTGTCCCGAATGTGACGGCCTCGGCATGAAGATGCTCATAGATCCCGAGCTTATAATTCCGGATGACAGTCTGAGCATAGCCGAAGGCGGCATCAAGGCCTCCGGCTGGGGCAGCGGCAATAAGGACACAATATCGGGCATGTATTACACCGCCCTTGCGGAAAAGTACGGCTTTTCGCTCAATACGCCCATAAGGGAGCTGCCCAAGGGCGTTAGGGATATTATACTTTACGGCACCAAGGGTGAGCCTCTAAAGCTCCATTATGACCGTGAAAACCGCAGCGGCTCATTCACGGGAACATATCAGAGGCCCTTTGAGGGCATATGCAACAACCTCGAACGCCGCTATCACGATACGCAAAGTCAGGCGATGAAGGCGGATATAGAAGACTGCATGTCCGAAATACCCTGTCCCATCTGCAAGGGACGAAGACTGCGCAAAGAGGCAATATCCGTCACTGTAGGCGGCAAGAGCATCACCGAAGTGAGCGACATGCCGGTAAACGATGTTCTGGGCTTTCTCGATTCACTTGTTCTCAGCGAAAAAGAGAACATCATAGCGGAAAGGATTATTAAAGAGATACGGCAAAGACTCGGCTTTCTGAGCAATGTCGGTCTTGAATATCTGACGCTTTCGAGAGCGGCTGCAACGCTCTCCGGCGGTGAGAGCCAGAGAATAAGACTGGCGACCCAGATCGGAGCTTCACTTGTCGGAGTGCTGTATATACTAGATGAGCCGAGCATAGGACTTCACCAGCGTGATAACGATAAGCTGCTTGCGACTTTAAAGGACCTGCGTGATCTCGGCAATTCACTCATAGTTGTTGAACATGACGAAGACACGATCCGCGCGGCGGATTATGTTATAGATATAGGTCCTGCTGCCGGAGTACACGGCGGTGAGGTAGTGTGTGCGGGAAGCGTTGAGGATATATGCGCATGCCCCCGCTCTATAACCGGACAATACCTCAGCGGTAAGCTCAGTATTCCCGTACCCGAAAAACGCAGAAAAGCCGAGAAAGGCTTTATAAACATAATCGGAGCGAAAGAGAATAATCTCAAAGGCGTAGATGTTTCGATACCCATAGGTCTTGTCACCTGTGTAACCGGCGTATCGGGCAGCGGTAAATCGTCCCTTGTCAATGAGATACTTTATAAGACCATAGCGCAGCAGAAAAACCGTGCAAAGGTAAAGCCCGGAAAATGCGATTCAGTAACCGGACTGGACAGCATCGATAAGGTCATTGACATAGACCAAAGCCCTATCGGGCGCACACCGAGGTCGAATCCCGCGACCTATACGGGCCTCTTTAACGACATAAGAGAGCTTTTTGCGGCGACCGAGGATGCAAGAATAAGAGGCTACGGAGCGGGCAGATTCTCCTTCAATGTCAAAGGCGGAAGATGCGAAGCCTGCAAGGGTGACGGTCTTCAGCGAATAGAGATGCACTTTTTGCCCGATGTATATGTGCCCTGCGATGTCTGCAACGGCAAACGCTATAACAGGGAGACGCTTGAAGTTCGCTACAAGGGCAAAAATATCTACGAGGTTCTGGATATGACGGTTGAGGAAGCAGCGGAGTTTTTCGCAAATCTCCCCAAGCTGCGCTCAAAGCTCGACACCTTGCTCGATGTCGGTCTCGGCTATATAAAGCTTGGTCAGTCCAGCACTACACTCTCCGGCGGTGAAGCACAACGGGTAAAACTTGCAACGGAGCTTTCAAAGCGCAGCACCGGCAGCACGGTCTATGTCCTCGATGAACCCACAACCGGACTGCACATGGCGGATGTCCACAGACTTATCCACATCATTGACCGCCTTGCCGATGCGGGGAATACGGTTGTTATAATCGAGCACAATCTTGATGTTATAAAAATCGCCGACCATATCATAGACCTCGGCCCCGAGGGCGGCGACAGAGGCGGTACCCTTGTATTTTCCGGAACTCCGGAGGATTGCGCCGCCTGTGAACAGAGCTATACTGGTCAGTTTTTGAAAAAACTGCTTTAACGGTGATCGGATGGAAGAACTTATTGAACTAAACGGAATAGTTGACTCGGTAATATACCGGAATGACGAGAACGGCTATGCGGTAGTTCGCCTTTCCTGCGACAGCGGAGAGACGACAACGGTCGTTGGCTGCTTTCCGTATGTCGCACCCGGTGAGATGCTGACCGCCGAAGGCGCATGGATGACCCACAGCCAGCACGGCCGTCAGTTCAAGGCAGAGCATACAATACGCTTGCTGCCGACCAATGCCGATGATATTTATAAATATCTCGCAGGCGGCACCGTTAAGGGCATTGGCCCCGCAACGGCGTCTCTGATCGTCAATCGCTTCGGTGAAAAAGCCCTCGATATTCTGGAGCTTCACCCCGAAAGACTTGCTGAGATAAAGGGCATAAGCCGATCTAAAGCCGATGAGATGAGCAAATCTTTCAGAAGGCAGGCTGGACTTCGACGCCTTATGGAGTTTTTGTGCGGTTACCGTATTCAGCCGGCTTACGCCTTGAGGCTTTATAAATTTTATGGCAGCAGTGCGATGGAGGTCTTGCAGGAGAATCCCTATATCCTTGCCTCCGCACATATAGGCGCATCCTTTGCCGATGCCGATAATCTCGCCATCGAAATGGGAGTCGAACCCGACAGCGTAAACAGAGCTGCTGCTGCGGTCTCATTTGAGCTGCGGCACAATCTGAATAACGGTCACTGCTTTATTCCCCGGGAAAAGCTTGTAGCCGCAACGGTGCAGCTTATTGGTATTGAGACCGAGAGAGTTGAAGAGGGACTGGAGCTGCTGTGCGAAAACGGCGAAGTCATATGCGACGGTGTTGCGGGACTTTCTGCCTGCTACCTTGCGGAGCTTTATGAGGCTGAAACATATGCCGCACAACGCATAAAGCAAATGTGCAAAATGAAACGGGCAAAGAGCGCAGACCTCTCGGGCTTTATATCAAAGCTCGAACGGGAGAACGATATAAGCTATGCTCCTCAGCAGAAGTCAACGCTTTCACTTGCCCTTGAAAACAGCATAATGGTGCTGACAGGCGGCCCCGGGACCGGAAAAACGACGATAGTCAAGGCGATAATCCGCCTTTTTGAATTGAATGACATAAGCGTTTGCCTTGCAGCCCCCACCGGTAGAGCGGCAAAGCGAATGAGCGAGCTCACCGGTGCCGAGGCTCAGACGATACATCGTCTTCTCGGAGCCAAAATGTCCGAAAACGGTGAAGACCTTATATTCACCAAGGACGAAAAAGATCCGCTGAATGCCGATGCGGTGATACTTGACGAATGCTCGATGGTTGACATAACACTTATGAAAGCCCTGCTTTGCGCAATGAAGCCCGATTGCAGACTTATTCTTGTCGGCGATGCAGACCAGCTTCCCTCGGTCGGGGCCGGAAATGTGTTTTCCGATATTATCAGAAGCGGCATAGTTCCGACAGTCCGTCTTACGGAGATATTCAGGCAAAAGGCGGAGAGCCGTATCATAAGAAACGCCCATATGATAAACAGGGGAGAGCATCCGGACTTTGAGGCCAATACAGGCGACTTTTTCAGACTGAAAAGGCTCAATACGGCACAGTGTCTGGACACGGTTTTGGAGCTTTGCTCAAGGCGTCTGCCCGATAACATGGGCATCCCCTCAAATCAGATACAGGTGCTTTCGCCAACGAGAAGAGGCGAAGCCGGAACGCAGAACTTAAATCGGGCTCTTCAGGCAACGCTCAATCCCGCATCGAAGGAGAAGAAGGAAAAAGCCTTCGGCGATGTGATTTTCCGTGAGGGCGACCGTATAATGCAGATACGCAACAATTACGATATCCCATGGAAAAGCTCAAACGGAACATTCGGAAGCGGAATATTCAACGGCGACCTCGGCGTTATCAAGTCGATCGATAATATTAACGAGGCAATGGAGCTTCTGTTCGACGATAAGCTTGTCATATACGGCTTCGACATGCTTGGCGACCTTGAGCATTCATGGGCGATGACGGTACATAAATCGCAGGGCAGCGAGTACAGGGCGGTCGTTCTCGTACTCAGTCAAAGCTCCAAAATGCTTTTGACGAGAGGCGTTTTGTATACTGCGGTCACAAGGGCAAAGTCGCTGCTTATAATGGTCGGTGATGATGCAGCGGCGCATTATATGATAGATAATAACAAACAGTCACGGCGTTACAGCGCACTGAGGATAAGACTTGCGGATGAAAGTGATTGACTATATTGCAGACTGGCTGTTTCCGCCGAGATGCATATTCTGCCGCAGAATACTCGAACGCTCGGACATCTGCCTTGAATGTGAAGCGAAGCTTCCGTATACAAAAGGCGACTCTATCGTTCAAAAGTTTCCGTTTATCGCAAAATGCGTAACACCGCTTTACTATGAAGGCACGGTCAG
>CAZLSN010000038.1:0-11981 GCA_964562265.1 uncultured Oscillospiraceae bacterium | reverse complement strand
CGCGCTACCATCTGCGCTACACCCGGATTTGTTCAGCTCGATTATAATAGCACATTCGTCCGGAAAATGCAATACCAAATTTCAAAAAAACCGATAAATATTATATCTCCTTCTTTTTCTCCGACGATGCACAGTATTTTTTGCCGCTATCTTGTTTATGATGGCTGTTATGTCTTGTTTTTATCGTAAAAATAGCGTAAAATAGCATTTACGGGCTTTTTGTTCCCCAAACCCTAATACGGCATATGCCGACACAGAAAGAGGCGTTAAAATGCAAAAGACCAGGATCGCAATTATATTCGGCGGTAATTCGACGGAGTATGAGGTTTCCCTCAATTCATCGTACTCTGTTTTTGAGAATATCGACAGGGAGAAGTTTGACATCGTACCCATCGGCATTACAAGAGACGGCGATTGGTACCACTACACCGGCTCCATCGAAAAGCTTCCCGACAACACTTGGTGCGATGACAAGGAAAATCTCCACCCCGTTGTCGTTTCGCAGAATCGCTCAGTCGGCGGACTGCTTGAGTTTAACGGTGATAAATGCTCAGTTATCAAAATCGACCTTGCTTTCCCCGTTATGCACGGTAAAAACGGTGAGGACGGCACTCTTCAGGGTCTTTTTGAGCTTGCCGGTATTCAGGTCGTAGGCTGCGGCACTCTCTCCTCAGCTCTTTGCATGGATAAGGACAGAGCGCACAAGCTCGTCGGTCTTGCTGGCGTTGAGGTGCCAAAGGCCGTCTGCTTCACCGAGTTCAACAAGGAGGATGCTCTGCGTGAGATCGATGAAAGTCTCCGCTATCCCCTTTTTGTTAAGCCTGTTCGTGCTGGCTCCTCCTTCGGCATCACCAAGGTCGCCGAGAAGTCGGAGCTTACCGCAGCAGTGGAGCTTGCTTTTACGCACGACAGCGAGGTTATCGTCGAGGAAAATATCGACGGCTTTGAGGTCGGCTGTGCCGTTTTGGGCATAGATGAGCTTATCGTCGGAAGAGTCGATGAGATCGAGCTTTCGCACGGCTTCTTCGATTACACCGAAAAGTACACTCTCAAATCCTCGAAGATCTATATGCCCGCAAGGATCGACGCCAATACCGAGAAGCGCATTCAGGACACAGCCCGCATAATCTACAAGGCTCTGGGCTGCTCCGGCTTTGCGAGGGTCGATATGTTCTACACCCCCGACGGCAGGATCGTGTTCAACGAAGTCAACACTATCCCCGGCTGTACTTCTCACAGCCGCTACCCCAACATGATGAAGGGCATAGGTCTGTCATTCACCGAGATGCTCAACAAGCTCATCGGTCTGTATCTGTGATTTCGGAGAGAGAGCAAATGACTCAAAACAAAGGCTATTCCGGCATTGACAATTTCAGAATGATTGCTGCTCTGCTCATCGTCGCCATCCACACCTCACCGCTTATGAGCTTCACCGCAGTCGGCGACTTTGTGCTTACCCGCATAATTGCAAGGGTCGCTGTGCCGTTTTTCTTCATGACATCGGGCTTCTTCCTCATCTCAAGATACGGCAGAGGCAGCGAAAAGCTCTGGCGGTTTTCAAAGAAAACGCTGCTTATCTACGCTGCGGCGATCATTCTGTACATACCGATAAACATTTACAGCGGCTATTTTAACACTCAACCCCTGCTTCCGAACATAATTAAGGATCTCGTTTTCGACGGCACCATGTACCATTTATGGTACCTCCCCGCTTCGATCATCGGTGCTGTTATTGCATGCTATCTCGTTAAAGGTCGGTCGTATAAGTGCGCTTTTATAGTTTCCGCCCTGCTCTATCTTGTCGCCCTTTTCGGTGACAGCTACTACGGTGCTGTGCAAGGCATCGCCTGTGTAAACGGCTTTTACGAGCTTCTGTTCCAGATTTCGGATTACACGAGAAACGGCATACTCTTTGCTCCTGTCTTCTTTGTCCTTGGCGGATACATTGCCGACAGCGGCAAAACTATGCCCTTAAAACGCAGTGTCTTCGGCTTTATCGTGTGCTTTGCGCTGATGCTCGTCGAGGCACTGACGCTGCGTCATTTCGGTCTTCAGAGGCATGACAGCATGTATGTGCTGCTGCTTCCGACCATGTACTTTTTGTTCATTATGCTGCTCTCGTTTGCGGGCAAACGCCGCAAGGGACTGCGTACCGCCTCGCTCATCGTGTACATTATCCATCCGCTTGTTATCGTCATGATTCGTTTTGCGGCAAAGCTTGTGCATATGGAGGCTCTTCTTATCGATAACAGCCTTGTGCATTTTATTGCGGTAGCCGTCGTCTCGGTCGTCATTGCGCTCATTCTGACGGCACTGTGGAATAGACTCAGCCCTAAGCACGGCAAGGCCGATACGCTGACAGACAGGGCGTATATCGAGCTTAACATGGATAATCTGGAGCATAACGCAAAGGTCTTGCAGGCTGCAATGCCGCCCGATTGCGAAATGATGGCGGTGCTGAAGGCTCAGGCTTACGGTCACGGTGCATATGAAGCCGCTGTCTACCTTGCAAAGCAGGGCGTGAGAGCCTATGCGGTCGCCTGCATCGATGAGGCAATACAGCTCAGAAAAAGCGGCATCCCCGGTGAGATACTCATCCTCGGCTACACCTCCCCCACAAGGGCAAAGGAGCTTCACAAATATGAGCTTACGCAGACGATAATCGACCATGCTTACGCAAAGCTGCTGGACAGCATGGGGTATAGGGTCAAGGGTCACATCAAGATCGACACCGGTATGCACAGACTGGGCTTTGCCTATGACGCTGTTGACGATATTGCCTCGGCTTTCTCGATGAAAAACATCGAGGTAACGGGTATTTTCAGTCACATGTCCTGCGCCGACACTCTCGATGAGGGTGACACCGAGTTTTCGCTCATGCAGGTAAAGCGTTTCGATGAGCTGCTTTTAAAGCTTAAAGACAGAGGCATAAAGCTTCCCAAAACGCACATTCAAAGCAGCTATGCATTTTTAAACTACCCCGATCTCAAGTACAACTATGTCAGAGCTGGTGTCGTTCTGTTCGGCTTTTTGAGTTCACCGAATGATAAGGTGAGGTTAGACATTGATCTCAGACCCGTTCTTTCGCTGCGCTCCAAGGTCGTTCTGCTTCGCAAGGTGAGCTGCGGCGACAGCGTCGGCTACGGCAGAGCATTCACCGCCGAAAGGGACAGCCTTATCGCCATCCTCCCCATCGGCTATGCTGACGGCTATCCGAGAAGTCTCTCCTGCGGCAAGGGCTATGTGCTGATAAACGGCAAAAAGGCACCGATCGCAGGCAGGATATGCATGGATCAGCTTGCCGTCGATGTTACCGATATTCCCAATGTAAAGATCGGCGACACTGCCACTTTAATAGGTCGTGACGGCGATGCGCTGCTTACGGCTGCGGAAGTCGCTCAAAGCACCGAGAGCATTACGAACGAGCTTTTAAGCCGCATGGGTCGGCGATTGAAAATAGTCAGAAACTAAAACAAAACGCTGAGCTTTCGCTCAGCGTTTTTAATGTTTTCTTTTAATGGTGGTCGTTGGTGCCCTTGTCGCCGACGCCGAAGTGAAGCTCCTTCATGCCCTCAACTTCGTCGCAGATGTCCTTAAGCTGGCAAACATTGCAGTCGGTGGGAAGTCCCTCCATAATGTGGCACAGGGTGCCGGTTATGGAGTCGGCCATCTTGGCACTGTCCTGAAGTGCATTATAATCAATTGCGGGATCGGTGACGAAGATGACGGTCGCATTTATGACATTGCGATCCTTCTTATACTCAGTGATGTATCTCTGGCCGACGGCATTGAAGTTTATGCCCTTCTTAATTGCCTTCTTGCTGACTCGGATCTGCTCACGGTGGCTTTCGGGTGACATACGGACCATGTAGCCCTCGGGATAGACATGGTACTTGCTGAACTCAATGTCCTTAAGCGCACGGTAAACCTGATCGTCATCGCCCTCTATGTCGCCTATGCGGAGCAGGACGATGCGGGCAAATGCGGTGTCTTTCTTGATCTCCTTGAGATCAGGGCCGTAGAGGATGACCTCATCCTTGCTTACAAGGTCTGCGCTTGTGGTAACGCAGTTATAGTTTGCACTGCCGAGACCCAGCGCACCGAGTTCATAGGCTGCTTCGCTCTGTAAAACAAGCTCGGACGAGCCGATGTCCGTCCACGACTGCTTGGGGTCATAGCTCCAGCTCTTAGGCTTTACCTTGCCTCTTGACAGGAGCTCCTTTGTTGTCTTTATAAGCGGATTGTAAAGTTCCATGGTATTTCTCCTTTAATGCAGCATTTTTGTTTCCTGACTACATTATACATGCAGTACGGCAAAATTTGTGTGGTATACGCTACACAAAATCAAGGAATGTTAAAAAATTGCCTAATATATGGCGCTTTATATGTTCAAATTACGGCATTCTGCTTTGCGATCTCACGGTTTAGTATTTTCATCTCACCTACGATGAGTATAAAGACCGTTATCGCAGCGAGAACATCACCCACGGGGCCTGCGTACAGCAGTCCCTCAACGCCGTAAAGCGCACCGAGGATGAAAGCACCGGGCAGGAAGTAAATGAGCTGTCTCGAAAGTGTCGCAAGCATTGCCTTGCCTGGCTTTCCTATCGACTGGAAGAAGATGCTCGACGGGGTCAGGAAGCCGATAAGGAAGATCGCGCCAAGGAAAATGTGGAAGCATTTAAGTGCAAATTGATTGTAAAGCTCGCTATCCTGACCGAAGATGTCGATGATCGGCTGAGTACAGAACTGGAACACCGCCCATCCGATGACGCCGACGATGAGTCCTATTGTGATCGCACGGAGATAAGTCGTACGGACTCGTCTGTAATTGCAGGCACCGTAGTTGTAGCCGATGATGGGTTGGCTGCCGATGCCGAGTCCGACCATGACGCTCATGATTATGGAGTTCACCTTCATAACTATGCCCTGTGCGGCAAGGGGAATGTCAGGGCCGTAAATGCTCTCGGCACCGTATTTGGTGAGGAGATTGTTCATGCAAATGACGACGATCGTGGAGGCAAACTGGGTGAAGAAGCTGGATATGCCGAGAGGCAGGAAGGCCGATACCGTCTTACCGGAAAGCTTTGCGCTCGAAAGCTTGAACTTGATGCCCTTGAGGTGCGGAATGTAGAGTATGCACAAAACGAGGTTGAGTGCCTGACCGATGACCGTTGCCCATGCGGCGCCGGCAACTCCCCAATCAAGACCGAGGACAAACCATGCGTCGAGGATGACATTGAGGAAGCAGCCCGCAAGGTTTGAGATCATTGCGTAACGGGGGCTTCCCTGCGCTCTGATTATGCTGTTCAGCGTCATGCTCACACCGACAAAGGGTATGCCGATAAGCGTGATGCTGCCGTACTGCATTGCAAAATCAAATGTCTCCGGTGCGACCTTGCTGCCACCGCAGAGATTTAAGATCGGCTCTAAGAATATTTCCATGAGTATGGCAAGCAGCAGTGCGCCGAGAAGCGATACGCTTATGCCGTTACCCATGGTGCGTGTTGCTTCATCATAGTTTTTCTGACCGAGCTTTAAGCTGAAATACGCAACACAGCCGTCAGCTATCATGGTGCTTATCGCCATGGAGAAGGTTACAAGCGGGAAGGTCAGATTAGTTGCCGCATTACCGAGAACGCCGACACCCTGACCGATGAATATCTGATCGACGATGTTGTATATCGAGTTTACGACCATTGAAGCAATGGCGGGGAGGGCAAATTTTAATAGGAGCTTTGATATAGGCTCCTTCTCGAACATTTCGAGAGAGTTATCTTTCTGCATCTTTATCACCTGAAATCATATTCCGCATAACTATAACATAATTAAAATTCTTTGTAAACATGTACAATTACATATATTTATTTTTGTTAAACATAACAAAAGATCGCTGCAAAGGCCGCATGACATATGAAAACATGCGGTTTTGACAGGCAAAAAAAGCCCTTGGTAATACAGGCGTATTACCAAGGGCTTTCGCTTTTTATTATTTGCTCAAGCACACGAAGGCTACTCAGGAGACTTGCAGGCAATAGATGACCTGTCCTCTGTGGCCAACAACGAGGTAGTCCTCAAACATTGCGGGGGATGCCTCGATGTTGCCGCCGAGAGCCATGCAGTCAAGCTCCTCACCGGTGAGACCGTCAAGCAGATATATCTTGTAGCCCAGTGATTCGCAGAATGCGATGTAGCCCTTGCCGTTGGAATCGTAGAAGTCAACGGGTGAGCTCCAGCTGTATGCAGCAGTCTTCTTCTCCCAGACCTCCTCGCCGGTGTCCTTGGAGAGAGCAGCAAGTATGCCGCTGCTTGCACTCGGAGTTCTTGCGATGGGTACGAATATCAGTCCGTCAAGGTCGTTCTTGCCGACTGCGATGGTGCCTTGAACGCCGCCGGAAAGGTCGGAGACGGTGTAGCAGGTGTAGTCGGTGCGCCAAATGATCTCGCCGGTCTCGGCATCAAGCTTCCAGATGGGAACCGCTGCCGTTGTATAGCTTCTCCAGCCGTAGTGGAAGGAGGTACTCATATAGATATAGGGGTGGCCGTCCTCAACGCTGACGACGGGGGTGCAGTTGGAGTCGTCGAGTATATCCTGAACCCAGACAAGCTCAAGAGTGTCGAGGTCGAGGCACATGAACAGACCGCCGTTATCGCCGATGAAGAGATAGTGCTGGATGATAACCGCACTGTCCTCCATGCCGAGCCAGTAGCTACCCGCAGAGCTGCGGATGCCGCTGTACTTCCACTTTACAACATTGTCGGGATTGACGGACAGCTCACCGGTCTGCTCGTTATAGTTCGTGTTGAGGTGGATGATGTAGAGGACACCGTTCTCACCGGGGTAAATGAGCTGGTCGGTCTCGGCGCAGACAAGCGGAGAGGAGTCAAACGCGCTGAAGCTTCTGTCTGCAAAGGAATCGTTATGGCCGAACTCGTACATGACAGTGTTATCGACAAGGTTTATGATGAAGGATCTCGATCTGCCGTTCGAGCTGTGAACGCCGGAGCCGACATACATTATCGGGTAGCCTCTGGGGTCAAGTGCGCCTGCGCCCTTGAATGTGTAGCCGACGAACATGGGGTCACGGGTGGTCTTGCCGGTCTCCAGCTCATAGAAGTGAACATAGCCGTCCATCGAGGCATATATGACCTCAACAAGGCCGTCCTGCTGACGGGCCCAGTCGTACATTGCGGTGATGTTTTCCCTGGTCTGATCGGGCCATCTTACGATGAGGGGCTGACCTACCCAGCCGTTGCCGGTCCAGTAGTTGCCGTTTACATCGGCGAGGCCGCTTGTGCCGTTAGTCCAGACCTTTGCGAATTTGCCGTTTGTGATCTCGGCTGTGCCGTAGACCGCGCTGGTACGGTAGTTGTTGCCTCTGAAGGTGACAACGCCTTCAAGTTCGGTGTACTTGCTGCCGTCTTTGAAGTCTATCTTATATGGACTTATGTAGGAGTCGACCTTCTCGCCGTCTACATTTATCGCAGTGGACTTTATAAGCTTCTCCGGCAGAGTGGAATCAACCGCATGAGGGTTGAAGTCCTTAAGCTCATAGGGGTCCTCCGACGGTTCCGGAGTCGGCGTAGGTGTAGGCTCCTGCGATGCAATGGGAGGCTCACTTATCGACGGCTCATTGTCAACATTTGCGACTTTGAAAATGATAAATCCCAAAACGCAGAGCAGCAGAAGCAGAATGACGACCTCAAGGACGATGATCGCCGGACTTCTCTTTTTCTCTTCGTTATTCATATCCTTACCTCTCTGTTACGAAAAATGTATATGGTTATTTATATGCTCACTGCAAAAGCAATGGTAGCCTTCACATCTTGAGCAATATCTGAACTCAAGGTCCGGATGATCGACATCCGTTTTGCCGCAGACCTCACACTTATATGTGTAATCCCTAAGCTTTTCCTCGTATTTGATATTGCTGACCTTTCGTTTGAATTCCCTTGAATTCTTGCCGTTTCCGCTTTTAAATCGCTTGAAGCCTTGAATAAGGCTTTCGCCGAAAAAGACAAAGTAGTTTATCATTGCGATGACCGGCAGCAGATTCATCGGGAAGTCGAGAAGGACGATCTCCACAACGAAATACAGCGCGTTTAAGAGTGCAAGCCACTTTATTCTTATGGGGATTATGAAGAACAGCAGCACCTGCATATCGGGGTAAAGCGTCGCAAAGGAGAAGAACATCGACATGTAGATAAAGTGCGCTCCGACAGTGATCGAAATATTGCCGATCAAGTAGACCGCAAATCCGTATATCACCGTGAGGAGCATACCGCCGAGGACAAATATATTGAATCTCGGGGTTCCCCATGTCTGTTCAAGCGTCTTACCTATTACATAATAAAAATACAGGAACAAAAGCTCCCATATGCCGTTCCCCTCCGGAACTATGGCAAAGCTCAGAAGCCGCCACACCTGACCGTGCTTTAAGATCATTTCCGGGGAAAAGTAGAGGAGGCTCAAAAGCGCTCCCGTTGTATCCATCATCGAAAGCAGCCACATGGCAGCGGTTCCGATGACTATGCAAAGCATCAAATTCGATATGCCGAATCTCGGATGCTTATAGCAAAACATATCAATTGCTCGAGTTAGTTTTTTCATGGTAGTATCCTTTTGAAAGTTTCCTAAACTATACTTTACAACCAAACGGCGATAAAGTCCACAAAAAATTTGTCGGCTTTAAAACTTTTTCTTTAAGTTTGAGAAAAGCTGTGTTAAAATGTATTCTGTATCTTTATGTAAATTATCGAGGACTGCACATGTACAACGAGAACGATATTAAAAACGAAATAATCGAAGGCCGCAATGCCGTTGTTGAGGCACTCAGAGTCGGCAGAAGTATAGATAAAATCTTTATCGCAAAGGGTGAGACCGATAAAACTCTCGGTCATATTGCCTCAAAGGCAAGGGCTGCGGGTATCGTCGTGGTCGATGCCGATCGCAGGAAGCTCGATGCAATGAGCGTTACCAAGGCGCATCAGGGCGTTGTTGCCCTTGTCGGTGTCAGCGATTACTGCGAAGTCTCTGATATTCTCGACTATGCGGCGGAACGAAATGAGGCTCCCTTCGTCATAGTATGTGACGAGATAAGCGACCCCAGAAATCTTGGTGCCGTTATCCGCAGTGCCGAGTGTGCCGGTGCTCACGGTGTTATTATCCCCAAGCGCAGAAGTGCGGGTATGACAGCGATAGTCGGTAAGGCCTCCGCCGGTGCTGCCGAGCATATGAGGATCGCCAGGGTGCCGAACATCCCCACCGCTTTGAAGGAGCTTAAGGAAAAGGGGCTTTGGATCTACGGTGCCGATGCGGGCGGTCAGTCCCGGCTTTGGAAGACCGATTTTTGCGGTTCCATGGCTCTTGTCATCGGTTCCGAGGGTGACGGCTTGGGTCGCTTGGTTCGTGAATCCTGCGATTTCATCGTGAACATCCCCATGGTCGGACATATCAATTCGCTCAACGCTTCCGCTGCGGCGTCTATCATAATGTATGAGGTGCTGCGTCAGCGCAGCGGTAACTCCTGAGGAGGATCTCAATGGACAACGAAACAAATAAGGGCTATGACCCTTACTCCTTGGAGAGTATTCTTGCCGAGTTCGGTTCGGGAAAGGCATCGCCTCCCCCCGAGACTTTGACAGCCGAGGAGCCTAAATTCACTTTCACCTTCAGTGACGGCGGTGAGGGGTATAATGTTCCCTACTATGTGACCGCCTTTAACAGTTTGAGAAGCGAGGACACCGTACTTTATCCCGAAGACGAAGACGGGGAAGATGTCGAAGACGAGATTGAGGACGAGGTTGAGGAGGAGCTTCCCGGCGACACTCCCGATGAGGATGAGAATGAAATCCCGACCTCCGAAATCGATGATCCCGATGAGGAAGAGGAGTACGAGGAAGCCTCGGAGTACACGGACGATGATGCGGGCAATGAGGAATACGCCGAAAGCGGCGATTACGAGCCTGTAGCCGACGATGACGATGAGGCTGACAGTCCCGCTCCCAAGCGCTCCGCTAAAGATGCGGTTGCCGCTCCGATAATATCCTTTATCGCATTTGTCGTTATGAAGATCCAGCAGAGCAGGATAAACTTCCGCGGCGCTCCCCCCGAGGAGGCGGAGGATCTCGGCGATGAGGTGTCTCCCGACAAGGCGGTCAAATTCTACGATCTGCACATTCCCTGGCTGAGACTTCGTTCAAGGCTTGCCTTTTTGGTCTGCATCTTCATGGCGTATATCTCCTTCGGTCTGCCTCTGCCCGGTGCTTTTGCTGATACGGGCGTTAAGGCTTCCGTTCTGCTTATCCTGCTGCTAACGGTGATGCTGCTGGGTCTCGATGTTTTCGTGTCCGGCATTGCGGCACTGATTAAGCGTCGTCCCCATGCCAACACTCTTGTCGCACTGTCCTGCCTTTTCTCCTGTATCGATGCGATCATAGTCGCATGCGGTGTCAAGTCCTACGGCATACCCTATTGTGCGGTCGCTGCGACAACTATGGCGTTTACACTGCTTTCTTCGCTTTTAAGCTGCCGCTTTTCCCGTATATCCTGCCGCAGTGCGGCGGTTTTGCGCAATCCCTTTACGCTCACCGCAGAGGCCTCGGTGACCGGTGAGGGTATCACACTCTTAAAATCCCGCTGCGGCACCAAGGATTTCATCCGCAGAACGGAGGAATACGGCCCCGATGAAGCCGCCTTCGGTCTCATGTCCCCGTATCTTATCGCCGCCGCTTTCATTCTCTCGCTCATTGCCGCTGCGGTATCATCAAGCTTTAAGGGCTATGCACACATACTTTCGGGTATTTTCGTTTTCAGTGCGCCCTTTGCTCTTTTGTTCTCATTCCCCCTTCCCTTCTTTGTTTCCGCAAAAAAGCTGAACAAAACGGGAGCCGCCATAGCCGGCTGGTCGGGTCTGTTTGACATTGGCAAGAGTAAGCACATAATTATAAGCGACACCGATCTTTTCTCCAAAAAGGCTATCACTGTTCAGAAGACCCACATACTCTCCGGTATGAGCTCCGAGAAGGTACTGTCCCTTGCGGGTACTGTCATTACCGCTTCCGGCTCCGCCCTTGCCCCCGCTTTCAACGATCTTATGCAAAAGGGCAACGGTTCGCTTCTGCGTATGGATGAGTTCAGCGTTCACGAAGGCGGTGGCCTGGTCGCACTGATTGGCGGTGAGGAAATTCTTTGCGGTCCGGCAGGCTTTATGCAGCTTATGGGCATAAGACTGCCGAAGGCTCTTTCGCTTAAAGACTGCGTATTTCTTTCCGCTTCCGGTGTTCTTTGCGGCTTTTTTGAGATCGGCTATGTGCCGAGCAAGGAGGTCAGAAACTCACTGAGCGAGATTTTAAAGTCCGACAGGCAGCCCGTTTTCGCTCTGCGTGACTTCAATATGACCCCGCAAATGCTCTCACGGAAGTTTGATATTCCAACCGACGGCTTTGATTTCCCCTCCTTTATCGAGCGATATGAGATCTCGGCAGCATCGCCCACTGACGCAAGCAAGCCCGCTGCGCTCATATCCAAGGATGGACTCGGCCCCTTAATAAACCTTGCGGATCATTCGAGACTTCTTTACAGGACGGTACAGCTTTGCGTTATGCTCAGTATAATGAGCGTTATACTCGGCATGGTTTTGGCGTTTTCCTACTTCTGCTCCGCTTCTTTTGCCGCAGTCAGTGCCGGCAGAGTCATGGTTTACATGCTGCTTTGGCTGCTCCCCGTGCTTATTTCCGCAATAATATTGCACAGAAAGAAGCTGTGACGCAAAAAACTGTTGCCATTGATTTTCAATTAGTGTATAATTAACTGATTGATTTTTTCTAAAATTGATTTTTATTAAACTTATATATTTCAGAGAGGACGCAACACATGAGCTACGAAACCAAAAACATTCGCAACATCTGCCTCTTAGGTCACGGCAACAGCGGTAAGACCAGTCTTGCCGAGGGTATGCTTTTCGCTACCGGTGCCATCG
>CAZLSN010000037.1:7941-12028 GCA_964562265.1 uncultured Oscillospiraceae bacterium | reverse complement strand
GCCCATGATAAGGAACATCATGGAGATCTCAAGGTTGTAGCCTATGAGGATGAGCAGGGAGGTGTCACCGACACCTGCGGGGGTACCCCAAACGGGGGCGTAGCCGCTGAGGAAGCAGATCATGGAATTCCAGATCTCGTTGAACAGATCCATTCCCCAGAGCGCAAGACCGCCGAGTACGATCTTGTAGTGCTTTTCGTGCAGCTCTTTCGAGACTATGTACATGAGTATCAGAAAGAGCGGTACGGCGTACCATTGCATTGTCGCCTGCGGATTACGCAAGATCGTAAGCGCAGACTCCGTGAACTCAGAAAACATACTTTCCCCTCCAATATATTATTTTTTCGGGCATACTGCCCAATTTCGCTCCTTAAAACAACAGTATATTCGTATACTCACAATATATTACCCGACAGTCTATTTGTCAACAGTGTACTAAACGGAAAACGGCAGACGATGCGTTTTGCATTGTCTGCCGTTTTGATATTACATTGCCGCAAGCAGGATGAGACCCTCGACGATGAGAAATTCACCGAGTATGTAGGTGAGCATAACAACGAAGTGGGTCTTTAATAATCCGTCCTTTTTAAAGCGGACGAAGAACAGCGAGGAGTCGGATGCGAAGAACAGCATGGCACCGACAAAGGTGACCGCCGCCGCAAGGCAGGGAACGGTTATGAGCTGGAACAGGGCAAAGCAGTTCATGGTGCCGTTTATGAGAAGGTAGAACATCATGGGGCCGAAAAGCTTTTCCGGCAGATGAGTCTTGAGTCTTGAGAACACAAGCAGCGTTATCACAATGTAAGCCGCCGCCGCAAGGATTATCGCCAAAACGGGGATGACGGAGAAATCGACATTGACGGCATAGGCGATGATGAAGAAAATGTGCGACAGCATAAAGCTCATACCGCCGATGGAAAACCACTTGACGCCCTTGGGAATGAGAAGGACATCGCCCAGCCAGCTCGTCAGAATGGCGGCGACGATTATCGCATTCGGCGTCTCGACACTGAGAAGGTACCAGCCCAAAAGCGCAAGCAGCAAAAAGGGCTTTGTGACCCCGCGAAGCTTTTTGTTCTGCCTTATGCTTGCACAAAGGTGGATAATTGATGAAAGGATGAAGATCGCAAGAAATGCGTATTTCATGTTACTTGCTCCTTAAAAATGGATTATGAGTATAATATCATATTTCCGGTATTATTTCAATACCGAAATTGTAAGACATTTCCGCACCGTTGCACAAAAAGTAGAGGATGCACTCCCGAACTCTTTTGCCGAATATGTGTTCGGCGGCGTAGGCATAGGCACGAAGCTGCCCATGATAGCTTTCCGCACGCTCCTTTAAGGCGTCACCGAAGACACGATCGGTCTTGTAGTCTATGACTATAAGCTCACTGTCCTCCTCAATGCAGCAGTCCATAACGCCCTGAAGCAGCACCTCCTCATCGGCTGCATCGGGCAGCAGCACGGAGGCGTTGCACAGCAGAGAGAAGCGAAATTCCCTGTGCAGCACATCGGCGGAGAGTATTCGTCTGCCGGTTTCGGATTTAAAAAGGCGCAGTATTGCCGAGGCGTCTATGACCTCCGCCTGCCTGTCGCTTATAAAGCCCATGGCGGCAAGGCGGCTTATCTCACTTCGTATGCCGTCAAGATCACCGCACTTTGAATAATCCATGTGTTCGAGTGCCTGATGCGTGGCAGTGCCTCTTTCGGCGGCTGTGAGCGGAGCGTCACCGGCTATGAGTTCCGGCAGCGCAAAATCGCTTTTCCGTGACGGGGAGAGCGAGAACGATTCCGTGTCCTCCTCGTCTTTAAGCTCCGATGCGGTGAGCTTTGAGGGAAGCGCAAGGGCACCGGAATAGGGGTATTCAAATGCCAGACGGCGCAGTATCTCGGCTTTGAGTTCGGGAGATGCCTCGACCTGTGCCGACGCAGCCTCTACATCTTCATCGTTTGCCGCCGAAGGCAGCTCGATGTTTAATTTCAGACTGCCGCTGTCATCCGACATACAGGCGTAAATGAGCCAGTCGGCGGGGGATGCTGCATTGCGCAGAAGCTCACTGCTCATGGGGAAGGTGGCAAGGGAAGCCATCTTCGAGAGTTTTTTGCCGGGCTCCTTTATCGCCGCACTTATAAACAGGTACTCCTTCGCACGGGTCAGCGCAACATACAAAAGGCGCATTTCCTCGGAGAGCATTTCACGCTCAAGGCGCATTTTCACTGCCGAATACGCAAGGGTCGGGTACTCGATCTTGCGCTCGGTGTCGGTGTACCTCGGCGCAAGTCCGAGCTTGGGGTGTATAAGCACAGGGGAGCGGGAGTCGGATTTGTTGAATCGTCTTGCGGTGTCGCACAAGAAGACAACGGGGAACTCAAGTCCCTTCGACTTGTGGACGGTCATTATCCTGACTGCGTTGCCGAGATCGGCCTTGCCGGGTTCCTCGCCTCGCTCCTGTAGCTTCAGAAGCCTGCGGACAAAGCGGCGAAGACCATGCTCGGAGCTGCTCTCAAATCGCTTTGCAAGCTCCGGCATAAGCAGCAGATTGCGCCGCCGCTCCTCACCGTCGCCGAGGGCGGTGCAAACGGGCATGATGTCGGTCAGCGTGTAAATATCCCAAAGCAGGGAGCAAATATCGCTCTCCGAAGCAAGCTCACGGAGCCTGTGCAAAAGCTTCAAGAAGTCCGCACACTTTTCACTGTCCTCCGCCGCAAGGGTGAGGGCGGTGTAGAAGTCGGATTTTTTGTCGTAGGCACGGATGGCGGAAAGCTCATCCGCATCAAAGCCGAACACGGGAGAGCGCAGGGTCGCAATGAGGGGAATGTCCTGCCTCGGATTGTCGATGATACCGAGAAGGCTGATGAGCGTCGAGATCTCAATAGATGAGAAAAAGCCTCCCGAGTTGCCGCCGATGACGGGGATGCCCGCCTTGGCAAGCTCTCTGCGGTATACGGCACCCACGGTGTTTGCGGAGCGAAGCAGTATCGCAATATCGCCGTAGCGCAGGGGACGGACTGTACCGCCGTCGCTTATGGGGAGTTCGGAGTCGATGAGTGATTTTATCTTCGCAGCTATTGCCGAGGCTTCTATCGCCGCCTTGTCGGGGCTTTCCTCGTCGCCGTCGGGTTCGAGGGAGTAAACGGTCATCTCCGGCACAGGAACACTGTCGTCGTAGCTTGTCGCACCGTAGCGCAGTGCGGCGTTTTCGTCGTATTCTATATCGCCCAGCTCCTCCGACATACAACAGGCAAAGACACGGTTTGCGGCGTTGATTATCTCCTGCCGTGAGCGGAAGTTTTCGCGCAGCATTATGCGCACGGGTTCCGAGTCCGTTGCGTCGTCGAGGTCGGAGTAGGAGAGATATTTTTCGGTGAATATGCCGGGGTCGGCAAGACGGAAGCGGTAAATGGACTGCTTCACATCACCGACGGAAAAGAGGTTGCCGCCGTCGTTTGAAAGGGCGTTGAATATCGTCTCCTGAACACCGTTAATGTCCTGATACTCATCGACCATTATCTCACGGTAGCGGCGGCGAAGAGCCTGCGCCGTCTCGGTGATACCGCCGTCGGGAGTGGTGAGAAGCTCCACCGCCATATGTTCGAGATCGGCAAAATCAAGCTCACCCCGTCTGCGCTTTTCGTCGGCGTAGGCACGGTCAAAGCGCATGGTGAGGGCAAAGAGCGCATGCATGGCGGGTGCGGTTTCGCAAAGCTCACGAATGAGCTTGTCCGAGGGCGATGCCATGACTGCGGCATAGCCCTTTGCCGCAGTTTTGCACTGCGCCCAAATATCCTTTATGTGATCCGAAAGCTCCGGATCGGGGGAGTTTCGCACAACACCGAAGCGGGGGAAGGCAATGGGCAGCTTTTCCCTTGCGCTGTCCCAGCCGTCACCCAAAGCCTCACAGAAGGAGCGCAGCGAAGCCGAGGCATCCGAAAGCGGCATACCGTATGCCTTGAATATGGGCGGATAGTCCCGAGAAAGATTGCAAAGCTCATCCAGAAGCTCCGCCCAGAAGATAGCCGATCGCCGCGGTCGGGACTCAAAAGCCCCAGCGTTTCCTCCGCCCACAGGGCGGGTCTTGCGTGG
>CAZLSN010000037.1:0-7841 GCA_964562265.1 uncultured Oscillospiraceae bacterium | reverse complement strand
GTCGGGACTCAAAAGCCCCAGCGTTTCCTCCGCCCACAGGGCGGGTCTTGCGTGGCTTTGCATTTTGCGGTGAAGCTCAAGAACAAGGGAGGCAAGGCGGGAGTCGTCTCTGCCTCTGCCGACGGTGTTCACAAGCAGCAGAAAATCGTCGTCGGGGCTTTCGTACGCCTCCTCCAGAACACGCTCCAAGATGCGCTGACGCATGGGCATCGACCTGTCCTCCTCGATAACACGGAAGTCGGGAGGAAGGCCGAGGGCATGACAGTTTTCACGCAGAAGTGCGGTGCAGAAGCCGTCGATGGTGCTTATCTGTGCCTTGCGGCACAGTGCGCTCTGCTTTTTGAGGCGTCTGTTTGCCGGATCGTTTGCAATGCTTTTGGAAAGCTCCTCGTTTATGCGGCTTTTGAGTTCGGCAGCCGCCGCCTTGGTAAAGGTTATGACAAGATACTCGTCTATGTTTGCGCCGCTTTTTATTCCCGACAGCAGCCTTTCGGTCAGAACCTTGGTCTTGCCGGAGCCTGCGGCGGCGGAGACAAGTATGCTGCGTCCCTGCGTTTCGATGGCACTGCGCTGTGACGGTGTGGGATTAAACTCAGCCATTGTCTTCGCCTCCTTCAATGTAATTCCAAACACGGCTTGCTGCAAGATGGGGCAGACGGCGGTGACATTCGCCGTTTTCGCCGTCGGTGAAGCGGCAGGCTTCGAGGTACTTGCAGTAGGTGCAGGCGGTCTCCTGCTGACTGCGGTAGAAGGGGTCAGCGGCTATGCTGCCTCTTTTGAGTTCACCCGCCATTTCGGTGAGCGTGCGCTCAATGTGCCTTGCCAGCGCACCGAGCTGTTCGGCACTTGCAAGGCTCTCGGCATCCAAGGCTCCGCCTTTGCCCCGAAGCGGGATATACTTAGGCGTATCGCTATGCTCCATGGCCCGCAAGACCTCAGGCTCGGAGAGCATAAGCCCGCTGCGGCGAAGCGATGCGGAGCGTTTTTTCTCCGCCTCATCGGGACTCATATCGGCGTTGGAGGTCAAAACGACATCCCTCGCAGGAACATAAAGCACACCCGCAGGCACGGTCTCGACACCGTAAAGCGTCTCACCGTTTTTGCACAGTGAAAAAAGGTACAGCAGCATTTGCAGGTTCATGCCGTAGTAAACATCGGAGAGCGAAAAGCTCTTTTTGCCGGTTTTATAATCGACGACACGGAGATACAGTCTGCCGTCGTGCATCCAGCCGTCAACGCGATCGACGATGCCCGTGAGGGTGAGCGTATCCTCACCGCTGCCGAGGGACACCGGCGGAATATCGGCGGCATTACCCATGTCAAGTTCGAAATTCAAAGGCACGAAATCCGACTCCCTCAGCTCCTTCGCCGTGTCCAGCACAATACGCCGCACATCACGGATAAGTCGGCGGAAGAGATAGACAAAGCGGGGAGAGCGTTCACGGAAATCGTTAAGTTTTTCGTGGATATATTCACCGACAAAGCGATCGGTTAGAGCTTCAAGCTCCTCGTCGGTGACGGACTTAAAGCCGCCGCTTTCCATGACGGCCGAGGCGGTGCGCTCCAAAACAGAGTGCATAAAGATGCCCAGCTCCGGCGGAGTGAAGCCGGCAGGCTCCCTCGTCTTGGCGTTTAAGCCGTAGCGCATAAAATAACCGAAGCGGCAGGATGCGAAAAGGTCTATCTTAGATGCGGAAAGGCGGAGTCTGTCACCGTACAGCGCACGGACTGCGGTGGGTGAGAGTGAGCCTCTGCGCATTTCGGCAGCAGCACGGAGCCTTGCCATCCTGCGGGGGAAAAGCTCATCGCAGATCTCCGCCGCCGTTGCCTCGGCAACACCGCTTTTTTCGGCGGCTGCGGAGGACAGCAGCGGTTCTGCGGCATTGAGCCTGAGCTGTGATACCCTCACAGGCTTTGGACGAAGCCCGAAAAGCTTCACCGCACGATCGAAAACTATCGAGGGACGCTGTGCCTCACCGCTGCGGTCGAAGGCGGAATACACAAGGCAAAGTGACTCCGAGGGCTGACTGAGGCAGGAGTAGATCAGCGAAAACTCACGCCACAGCTCACTGTCGCCCATGCCGCCGAGGTCTATGTCAAGCTCAAGCAGCCGCTCCCGCTCATCGTCGGAGAAAAGCCCCGTCTCTCCCGCCGGAGCGGGGAGGCGCTCGTCATCCGCACCGAGGACTATGAGATGGCGCAGCTTTCTGCGGCGAACACGGTCGAAGTCGCCGATGGTCACCGCATCGGAAAGCGCAGGGATGCTGCCTATGTCGTATTTTGAAAGCACGGTCAAAAACAGCCTGCCGAAGTATTCGGAATCCACCTCGGCATCGCCCAAAACGGAGGCGCACTGCTTCAGCGCAGAGCTGCAAATATCCCAAAGCTGAGCATACTCCTGCGCCTTTGCGCCCTCGCCTCTTTCACGGAGGGAGCGGGTCTTTGCGTCCAATTGTTCACACAGCGATAGCTCCGAGAAAAGCATGGCCAAGGCTCTCGCCTGATCGATGGCGGTAAGTGCGGCACTGCTGCGCTCCTCAAAGGCAAGCAGCGGAGCTGCGGCACGAGATCGAAGCTCGTTTATCCTGTTCAGCTTCTCACGGCTTATATCGTCAAAGTCCTTGCCGAAGCCGTCGGGGTGCAGTCTCCACGGCTCATCGCTTTTCCATGCGTTGCCGTAAAGCCCCCACATGATGACATAGTTTTCAAGCTCATCGATCTCGGATGGCTCAAGTCCGGCAAGACCGCTGCGCAGATAGTCGAATATATCGTCCGGCTCCCATCCGCCGCCGATGATCTCATACGCCGCAGAGATAAGTGCGGGCAGGGGCTTTGAAAACATATCGGTCTTGCGGGTGGAATAAAAGGGGACACCGTAGTGTGAGAGCATGTCCTCAAGCTCAGGACGGTAGTCCTCGAAGCCTCTTACGGCTATGGCAATATCACGGTAGCGGCAGCCTTCGTCACGGACAAGATGCAGAGCGTTTGCCGCCGCAAACTCACATTCCGCCGCAATGCCCGATGCGGCAAATACGCCTATGCACCCGCTATTCAGGTCGCTCTTATCGGAGGAGTACTCAAAGACCGACTCGGAGTAGAGCCTCAAGGCGGGGTCTTTTGTGCCTTCGTCCGAAAACTCGGTGAGTGAGGCTTCGATGCCGTGGTCGGCTGCGAAGGCAAGGAAGTGCCGTATCGTCATTCTGCCCGGCTCAAAGACCTCACTGCCGCCGCCCACATCGTCGCAGTCGAGGCAGATGCAAAGCCTTGCACCGTTTAAAAGCAGGGTCTCGATGATCCTGCGCTCCTGAGCGGTGAAATCGGTGAATCCGTCAATGTAAATGTCAAGTCCTTTGCCGAAGCAATGCTCCTTTGCTGTCTCGGCAAGCATGCTCAGTCTGTCCGAGGGGTCAAGCCCGCTGACCGAGGTAACGGCATCGTAGCCCTCCAAAACGAGGGAGAGATCCGTCAGCTTATCCGCCAGAATGCCGTCGCAGTCCGCTGCCGCATTGCGCAGCATTTCGGGCGAGATGCATGCGCTCTTGAGCATATCGATCTCACGCAACAGAGCATTTAAAAGCTCGGTGCGGCGTTTTGCCGCGGCGTAGACCTTGAGCCTTGTACTCAGACTTTCGGCAACAAGAGCCATGCACAGCAGTCTGCCGCCCTTGTCGAGCGTCTTTCTGCCGCAGCCGCCGAACTCGGAATTGAGCTTTCGGTAAAGTCCGGTGAAGCTAAGCACCTCACCGTAGAGGGAAAGCGAGTCCCCGCAAACTGAGCAAAGCTCTCGCTCCGCACCGTGGCTGTACTGCTCCGGCACTATCATAAGGCAGCGGGAAAGCGTCTTGCCCGCCGATTTAATTTCGTCCATAACGGCAGCGGTCTTGCCCGTACCCGCTTTGCCGTAAAATATGCGCAGCATAATCTCACCGCCTTGCAAATTTTCTCAACATAATTGTATCAAAAATCTCCGCTGTCCGCAATCATAATGAATGACTGAAAATAAACGATCTTTTTTGCATTAAGAACTTGCCAAGACTTATGCATAATGGTAAAATATACGAGTTGAGAAATAGGGAAATATATTTGTTTTTCACAAAAATGTGCTTTGTCACCATACGAATCTAATTGTTTTCGGTGCAAAAATTTTCCGAAAGCGACTTTGTGATCCGCCATGGGCGCAAAAACTCAATTGAGAAAGGAAAATGAACTGATGAAATTCTCCTCCAAAGTCGAAAAATGCGGACTTTCCCCCATGAGAAAGTTTGCCCCCTACGCAAATGAGGCGGCAAAAAAGGGCATAAAGCTCTACCACCTGAACATCGGTCAGCCCGACATCGCAACTCCCGCGGCGTATTTTGAAGCGGTCAAGGACTTCTCCCAGCCCGTTCTGGCATACGCTCCCTCCGACGGTGTTCCCGTCATGATCGATGCCGTCGTCGATTACTACGGCAAGATCGGCGCACCCATAACCAACAAGCAGGTTCTCATCACCACCGGCGGCTCCGAGGCCATTCAGATAGCACTCAGCGCCATTCTGGACGAGGGCGACGAGATCATCGTTCCCGAACCCTTCTATCCCAACTACAGCACCTTCGTCACTCTCACCGGCGCAAGCATCCGCCCCATCACCACGAAGCCCGAGGAAGGCTATAAGTTCGCTCTCAGAGAGCGTGTTGAGGCTGCGATTAACGAGCATACCAGAGCGATAATGTTCACAAACCCCGGCAACCCCACCGGCACCATCCTCACAGCCGAGGAGCTGAAGCTCATGGCCGACATCGCCAAGGAGCACAACCTCTTCATCATAGGCGACGAGGTATATCGTGAGTTCGTATACGGCGGTGAGCCTCTTATGAGCCTTCTCCAGCTTGAGGGCTACGAGGAAAATGTCATCGTTATAGACTCCGTTTCCAAGAGATTCTCCGCATGTGGCGCCCGTATCGGCTGCATGATCACCCGCAACGCAGAGCTTTACAATCACTGCATGAAGTGGTGCCAGGGCAGACTTTGCGCCTCCACAATCGACCAGATAGCCTCCGCAGCACTGTACACCGTAGGCCCCGAGTACTTCGATGCCGTCCGCAAGGAGTACAGAGAGCGTAAAGACACCCTTGTTGAAGGCCTCAAGGAGATCCCCGGCGTCGTATATTCCGAGCCGAAGGGTGCCTTCTATGTCATGGCGGCTCTGCCCGTTGACGATGCCGAGAAGCTTCAGATGTTCATGCTTCAGGAGTGGGATGACAACGGCGAGACCCTTATGTTCACCCCCGCCGAGAGCTTCTACAAGACCCCGCACACCGGCGTGAACGAGATCCGCATGGCGTATGTTATCAATAAGGACGACATTAAGCGTTCCATGGAGCTGCTCAAGAAGGGCATCGAGGCATATAACGCAAGAAATAACTGAGAATAAAACAATAAAAAATCCTGCCTAAAGGCAGGATTTTTTATTGTCTATCTTGTTCAATCGAGCATTTTTTCGGGGTACTTGCCCTGCAAGCGCATATCGGCAAGGGCGGCTTTGACGCTTTCGAGGTCTTCGAGGTAGGTCATGCCGTACCAACTGTCCGCACTGTGCAGCATGCGGACGGAGCATTTGCCTGCTTTGAGCTTTTCATCCACAACGGCGGGGAGGAAGAATTCCGCCTTTAAGGGATTATCCGCAAGTGCCTTATCCAAAAATGCGGGGAACAGAGCGTTGAGATCGTCAAGTATCGAAGGCGAAAAGCCCCAGAAATTCATCGAAACAACGGAGTCGCCGGAGAGGGGGAAACGCTCATCGCCTTCGATGTACACGGCGTCGTCGCCGTCCTTTTCGATGTGCGTTCTCTCTGTGATGCCGCAGAGAAGATCGCCCTCGGTCTTGCAAATGCCCCTTGCGACATATCCGTTTTCGGTGACGGTATTGCGCAGACGATAGCCGACCATGGAGTAGACAGAAGGATCATCCTCGCTCGTGAGGAACTTATACATCTCTGCATAAGCGGAGCGACCGTAGAAATCATCGGCGTTTATGACCGCAAAGGGAGCATCGATATGCTCCTTGCAGCACAGGACAGCGTGACCCGTACCCCATGGCTTCACCCTGCCTTCGGGTATGGAGTAGCCCTCGGGCAGCACATCAAGCTCCTGATACACATAGGTAACATTGAAATACTTCTCCGCACGATGGCCTACGGCGGCCTTGAAATCATCCTCCAACGCACGCTTTATTATGAAGGCGACATTTTTAAAGCCGGCTCTTTTGGCATCAAAGAGGGAATAGTCGATGATGGCGTGACCGCAGTCATCGACCGCCTTTATCTGCTTCGGCCCACCGAAGCGGCTGCCCATTCCCGCAGCCATTATCACAAGTACAGGTTCTTTCATATCACTTCGTAAGGTCAAGCTCATTGATGCCCATTGCAACGGACATATCCTTTATTGCGGCATAGGTCTTTGCCTGTGCGATGGGGATAAGCTCCTGCATAAGCTCATCGCTCATTTCGGTGATCTCATCGGGAACCTTAATTATCGTCTCGGTGGTGATGTCGAAAACAAAATAGGTGTCGCCCTCATCGTGGATCTTGGTGTTGAGGTAGAGGTAGACAAAGCCGCACCATTCATCGGGGGTCTTAACGGAAACACGGCTCTCGGCGTGGAGACCGAGCTCCGCCGCCATCGAGGTATCGAGCTTATAGTTTACGCTGACGGTTTTGAAATCAACTGCTTCGTAGTTCATAGTAATTCTCCAATTTAAAAATATTGACTGCCTGTATTTTACTCCCTGCCGCCGAAAAAGACAACAAGAATATTTGCGGAGCTTGAAAGACGGCGGAAAAAGGGTTAAAATATAAAATGAGGTGAAACACTGTGAATGATGAACTAACCCGCAAGGACATCGAAAAGATGAAGGAGGAGCTCAGATACCGCCGTGACGAGCTTATGCCCGAACTCATCGAGGAGGTAAAGCGCACGAGAGCCTTCGGTGATCTGAGCGAAAACTTTGAATATAAGGAAGCCAAACGGCAGAAAAACCGCAACGGCAGCAGGATTCGTTATCTCGAAAACATGATCCGCTCCGCTCATATCATAGACTCCGGCTCCGAGGATAAAAATACGGTCGCACTCTTCGACAGAGTGACGGTGTACATGCCGGATGATGACGAGGAGCAGGTGATAAGCATAGTCACGACGATACGCACCGATCCCCTGAAGGGACTAATGAGTCGTGAATCGCCCTTTGGCAAGGCGATATTCGGCAAAAAGGTCGGCGATACGGTGACGGTCGAGGTGAACGAGCGAGTGTCCTACGCCGTTGAGATAAGAAAGATAGAAAAATGCTTAGACGACGGTTCCGCACCGATACTGCAATATTAAATAAGGAGAGAGAAATATGAAAGCATTGCTCATAAACGGAAGCCCCAGAGCAAAGGGCTGCACCTACACCGCATTGACGGAGCTTAAAAATTCGCTTGAAGCGGAGGGTGTTGAGGTCGAACTAATCCATGTCGGACATATGGACATCCACGGCTGCATAGCATGCAGAAGCTGCGCCAAGACAGGCAAATGCGTATTCGATGATGTCGTAAACGAGATAGCACCGAAGCTGAATGAGGCGGATGCCTTCGTTATCGGCGCACCGGTTTACTATTCCTCCCCCGCAGGTGGAGCGATAGCCTTTATGGACAGACTGTTTTTCAGCACCGGCAGGACAGATAAGACGATGAAGGTCGGAGCGGCGGTAGTCACCTGCCGCAGAGGCGGCAACACCGCATCCTACGATGTTTTGAATAAGTACTTCTCAATAAGCGGAATGCCCATCGCATCGAGCCAGTACTGGAACATGGTGTACGGCGGCT
>CAZLSN010000036.1:0-12270 GCA_964562265.1 uncultured Oscillospiraceae bacterium | reverse complement strand
TTTTGTGTAGCATATTCAAACCAGGGGCAATACTGTTTTATGGGCACCGTCATATCGGAATGGCTGTTTTTTGTAATTATTTATAAGCCAATTATCGACTTCATAGAATCCTCGATAATTTCTATAACAAAGAAAGCTTTCAATGGAGAAGAATTTATAGGAGCACATAAAAAGTCCGAAGTCATTTGACTTCGGACTGAGTTTTTAAATTGAGCTTAGGCGTTCCATTCGACGCTTGCGATAGTGTCAAGAGAAGCAACCGCGACGAAGGTTTTGCCGACGCCAAGTGCGAGGGTGGAGCCGTCCTCAAGGGTGTAGTGGAAGCAATCGTCAAGAGAACTGCGAGACCACTTGATGGGAACATAATTGCCGCCGCAGCAGAAGTAGCCCGTGCCTGTGCCGGTCATATCCATTGCAACATGACCCTTGTAGTCGCCGGTTTGAGAGAGCTTAACATTGAGAATAATGACATTGGTGAACTCAAGTGCGCTGCCGTTTTCATCGACGTAGTCGTACTGAGTGCTGCCGGTCTTGTTCATGCTTACGGCATAGTGACCGGAGGCTGCATCGTACTTAAAGCCGGTGATGAAGGAACCGGTGCCGTACTTTACGAGGAAGGAACTTGCAGGGTAGGCGCACTGAGAAGCAGCGTCATTGCTGAACACGAGACCGTAGTCGGTGTCGTAGCCGACGGTGTGGTCGGTGTAATTGAGCTTCTGTGCGCTCTTCATGACCTCGGTACCCTTGAGGTAAGCGGTATGCTCAATGTTTCTGCCTTCGTTAATTCGCTGCTGGCTTCTGTAGCCTGCGTAATCACCGTCGAGAGCGTCCATGTCGGGGATGTTGTGCTGCTTGACATAGGTAACATTGTTCTCCTTGGCGTCCTGACTGCGACCCCAATGGACATAAATGCCATCATATGCCTTGCAGATGCTTGCAAAATAGGTTCTTGCACTTCTTACATAGCCGATCTCAAGACCCTCAATACTGTCGTATATGGCCATGAGCCTCGTCGCACCCTCAACGGAGACCTCGTAAACGATGTCCGCTTCGGTGAGGTTCTTGGCATAACGAGCCTGAGGAACATTGTTTATCATAATGCAGTAGGGACGAAGGTTGCTGTCAACACTGTCCACTGCTTCGCCGGTAAGGGGATTGAAGGGGCCGGTGACGGTATCGACTTTGACATCGTCGGGGGTGGGGGTACTTACGGCACCTTTATCTTCTTCTTCGTTTCTCTGAGCTTCGCCGCAGCCGGTAAACAGGAAGCAGACAAAAAGCATGGCCAAGATCAACGAAACAAATCTTTTCATGTAATAACACCTCGGAATATAGAATACCTTTACATAATACTACCGTGAGCCTATATTGTCAAACAAATAAAAGTGTGCTAAAATGAAGGCAAAGAAAAGCGGAGATGAATTTTATGTATGATTTAATAAAACAGGAAACCGAAACTGCAGTAAATGAGCTTATCGAGAGATCTAAGCTTCGGGCGGGAGATCTTGTCGTCGTCGGCTGCTCATCGAGCGAGGTTTTAGGTGAGCATATCGGCAAGGGTTCATCACCCGAGACCGGAAAGGTCATTGCCGAAACGATACTCAAAGCTTTGACGGAAAGGGGAGTATTCCTTGCTGCTCAGTGCTGTGAGCATTTGAACAGGGCTCTTATTATCGAAAGAGAAGCTGCCGAAAAGTTCATGTACGACGAGGTCTGCGTTCGCCCGATGCCGAAGGCGGGAGGCTCCTTTGCCACTGCGGTATACGATGCGATGAATGATCCCGTGGCGGTTGAGCATGTAAAAGCCAAGGCAGGACTCGACATCGGAAATACGCTGATCGGCATGCACCTTAAGGATGTTGCGGTACCGTTGAGGCTGTCCGTCAAAAAGATAGGCGAGGCACCGCTCAATGCCGCATTCACAAGACCCAAGCTCATCGGCGGCGTAAGAGCGCACTATCCCGAAAACTGAAAAAACAGGGCGGTATTATACCGCCCTTGTTTTATATCAGCTCACATTTTTTAAGTTCAAAGCACAGCTTTTCGAGGCTTGAATCCGACATTTCGGTAAGTGGCAGCCGAAGCTTTCCGACATCATAGCCGCAAAGCCTCATTGCTGTTTTTATCGGTATGGGGTTTGTTTCTATGAAAAATGCGTTGAACAGCCCTGCGTATTTGAGGTAAAGGGCTGATGCCTCGAAGAATTTACCGTCAAGGCAGAGAGCGCATATTTTCGATACGATAGAGGGAAGAAGATTCGATGCAACGGATATTACTCCCACTGCGCCCATTGACATCATCGCAACAGTGTTGTCGTCGTTCCCGCTCCAGATGTTCAGCGCATCGCCGCACATTGCCCTTGTTTTCGTAAACAGCGTCAGGTCGCCCGACGCCTCCTTAACGCCGTTTATGTTCGGATGCCGTGACAGCAACTCATATGTATCCGCACTTATGCCGATCCCCGTTCTGCTCGGAACATTGTAGAGTATCATTGGTATCTCGACTCTGTCGGCAACATAGCTGAAGTGTTCGTAAAGCCCCTTTTGAGTGCTTTTGTTGTAGTACGGTGTTACCATCAGAATGCCGTCGGCACCGTAATGCTTTGCGGACTTTGCGAGTTTGAGTGCCTTTTCGGTGTTGTTGCTGCCCACTCCGGCTATGATCTTCATTCTTCCGTTTGTTTGACGGCATGCAAAGTCAATCAGACTCTCATGCTCATACTCCGTCATTGTGGCATTTTCACCCGTTGTTCCGCATACGACGAGTGCCGCGGTTCCACCCTCGTATTGAAGCTCGATGAGCCTTGCAAAAGCGTCGAAGTCTATACCGCTGTCGCAAAACGGCGTCACTATCGCAGTGCAGGAGCCTTTGAATACAGGCGTTTTATGCATAATATACCTCCACATACACGAACTTGTATAATCTTATTGCCGAGCGAGGGCATTTATGCAGCACATAAAACTTGAATTTACAGGGGTCTTATATTATAATAATGAAACGATTTCAGTCGAAAGGCATAGATATGACTATCGGGATAAAGAGATTTTTTACGGCATTGCTTTTATGCATGCTCATGATCACACTGCTGCCAACGGCATATGCCGATGATACAAAGGAGCCTGAAATACCGCATTTCGATCTTCCGTGTACGGTATCCGCCATAAAGGTAGGATTGTACTCCGGTGCGGAGGCTCTCGATTCAGCGACGTTGAATAATATCGGCGGCAGCGGCTACGACCTCGGATACTACGATTTTTCGAGACAGTTTCGCAAGATATGCACCGTCTCCTGTATAAACATTATCGTGATGACCGACGGCGCATGGCACTATCTGTACGACGACAATTATGACTCTTTTGCATCCGCAAAAGCTGCGGCAGAAAGCATGGGCGGCATTCCCACCTATGCAGACGGCAGATTCAAGGTCGCATCTCAAGGCTTTGAAACGGAGACCGAGGCAGCGGCAGCCAAGTCCGGTGCGGAGCTTATATACGGCGCCACCTCGGTTTCGGACGCTTCCGATGAACGCATTGTTCTTCTCTTCAAAAGCAGCAGGATCGATCTTGCCGTCATGCCGAATAACGAAAGAGACGAAGCAAAAGCGCAGCTTCTCGACTATATCTACAAGGGCGGCTTTGAGTTTTTGCAAAGCGGCAATAAGCTGACGGTAATAAACTATGTCGGGATCGAGGACTATGTTAAAGGCGTGCTGCCCTATGAGGTCGGCGGTAATTGGCCGAGTGACGCATTAAAGGCACAGGCTGTCTGCGCAAGAAGCTATGCGATCAATAATATAAACGCCTATATCGACGACGGCTTTGATGTCAGAGCAGATACGCACAGTCAGGTGTACAGAGGAGTCAGCGGAACGACTGTGAATACAGACATTGCCGCCGATGAGACAGCGGGAAAGTTCGTCCGCTATGAGGGCGCGATATGCAGGGTCTACTATATGTCCGCAAGCGGCGGAGCAACAGAGAGCGGTGCAAATGTTTTCGGTGAGCGCAGAGAGTACCTTTCCGGCGTTACAGATCCTTATGAGCTGACCGAGAACTATTATAATAAGAACTGGAGCGATACGAAAAGCAAGGCATATTTGCTCTCGAAGCTACAAAGAAACGGTTATGAGCTTTCGGACATTGCCGATATAGTTCCCACATATTCGGAGACAGGCAATGTCATAGCCATAGATTTCATCTCATCCGGCGGTGGAACGGCGACCGTAAGACTCACGGATTGCTACATGATCCCGGGAGTGAACAGCATGAGATACAGCCTGAGCGTAAACGGTGATGCCGTTGAATTTTCGGGTCATGGCTGGGGACATAACTGCGGAATGAGCCAATGGGGAGCATACTCGATGGCAAAGAACCACGGCTTTGACTGCGACGGAATAATTGATTTTTACTTTAGCGGAGCATACATAGGATGAACAAAAGCGATTTTTATTTTGAACTGCCGCCTGAGCTTATAGCTCAGACCCCGCTTGAAAAGCGTGACACATCAAGACTTTTGCACCTTGATAAGCACAGCGGCGACATAGAACACGGTCATTTTACTGATATTAAGAAATACCTCAGGGCAGGGGACTGCCTTGTTATGAACGACTCCAGAGTTCTCCCCGCAAGGCTTCTCGGCTCACGACCCGGTGGCGGCGGTGTCGAGCTTGTGCTTTTGCGTGATCTCGGCGACGGCTACTGGGAATGTCTGAGCCGTCCCGGAAGAAAGACCAAGCCCGGACAGGAACTCACATTCGGTGACGGAGAGTTAAAGGCAGTAGTTGAGAGTGTCACCGAGGGCGGCAACAGGATCGTGCGCTTCAGTTTTGAGGGTGTATTTCTTGAGATCCTCGAACGCCTCGGCAAAATGCCGCTGCCGCCGTATATAAAAGAAGAACTCGGCGATTCCGAACGTTATCAGACGGTATACTCGAAGGAACTCGGCAGTGCCGCAGCGCCCACAGCCGGACTCCATTTCACAAAGGAGCTTATGAAAGAGCTTGATGAAATGGGAGTCAGGATCTGCTATGTTACCCTCCATGTCGGACTAGGCACATTCAGACCGGTAAAGGCAGATCAAATCGAAGATCACGAAATGCACTCTGAGTTTTGCATGGTTCCGAAAGAGACTGCGGAGACGATAATGAGAACAAAAGCCGAGGGCGGCAGAATTATCGCCGTCGGTACGACCTCATGCAGGACCCTTGAAAGCTTCACAGACGAAAACGGCGTTATTGCGGAATGCTCCGGCTGGACAAACATTTTCATCTACCCCGGTTACAGGTTTAAGTGCATCGATGCGCTTATAACCAACTTCCATCTGCCCGAAAGCACTCTGATAATGCTTGTTTCGGCACTTGCAGGAAGAGAAAATGTCCTCAATGCCTATGAGGAAGCGGTCAAAGAACGATACAGATTTTTCTCGTTCGGTGACGCTATGATGATCGAATAAGGAGAATTTATGTATAAGCTTATCAAAAACGAAGGCAAAGCCCGTAGGGGCGAGTTTCAAACACCGCACGGTACGGTTCAGACACCGGTTTTCATGAATGTCGGAACGCAGGGTGCGATCAAGGGTGCTTTAAGTGCGGAGGATCTTAAAAATATCGGCTGTCAGGTCGAGCTTTCAAACACCTATCATCTCCACCTTCGTCCCGGTGACGAGCTTGTTAAAGATATGGGCGGTCTCCATAAGTTCATGACTTGGGACGGCCCCATACTTACCGACAGCGGCGGCTTTCAGGTGTTTTCTCTTGCAACGCTGAGAAAGATCAAGGAAGAGGGTGTATCCTTCAATTCCCACATTGACGGCCGCAAGATATTTATGGGTCCCGAGGAAAGTATGCGTATACAGTCAAACCTCGGCTCGGACATTGCAATGGCGTTCGACGAGTGCATTAAGATACCCTCACCGAAGGATTATGTTCAGAAATCCTGCGACAGGACCTACAGATGGCTTGCCCGCTGCAAGGCGGCACTTTCGGAGTACAATTCGCAGGAAGATGCAGTTAACCCCGGTCAGATGCTTTTCGGCATAAACCAGGGTGCAACCTTTGCCGACATCAGAATTTCCCACATGAAGAAGATAGCGGAGCTTGACCTTCCCGGCTATGCCATCGGCGGCTTGGCGGTAGGGGAGAGCCATGAGGAAATGTACGATACGATTGAAGCCGTTGAGGAATATATGCCCAAGGATAAGCCGAGGTACCTTATGGGAGTCGGCACACCCGGAAATATTATCGAAGCTGTACACAGAGGCGTCGATTTCTTCGACTGTGTAATGCCCGCAAGAAACGGCAGACACGGACATCTTTTCACATGGAGTGGAATTATAAACATTAAAAACGAAAAATACGCAAGAGACGAAAATCCCATCGATCCTCAGTGTGACTGCCCTGTATGCAGACGCTTTTCGAGAGCATATGTCCGCCACCTCTTTAAGGCGGAGGAGATGCTTGCAATGCGCTTTGCGGTAATGCACAATCTGTATTTTTACAATAAGCTTACTGAGCGAATAAGGGCAAGCCTCGACGAGGGAAGTTTTGAACAATTCAGAAATAATTATTCAAAAAATCTGGACATGAGGATATAAGACTATTGCAAAACAATTAAGAATTATGTATAATTGTTGTGCCATTATTTAAAAGGAGTACATTTTTATGTTTGATTTTGCAACTTTAGCACAGCAGAGCGGCGGTTGGTCTATGATCCTTCTCCTCGTCGGCTTCTTCCTTATCATGTGGCTTCTTATGATAAGACCCGAAAAGAAGAGACAGAAGAAGATCGAAGAGATGCGCAGCAATGTTGCCGTTGGCGATAATATCGTCACCATCGGCGGCGTTATCGGCAAGGTCGTTCATGTCAATGATGACGATGTCACCATCGAGACCGGCGAGGACAGAGTCCGCGTTCAGTTCAAGAAGAGTGCTATCGGCGTTAACGAGAGCGCAAAGGCCGAGCCTGCAAAAAAGTGATTTAAAAAGTCATAAAAGATCTCCGACGAAATATGATGTACAAAGCATCATTCGTCGGAGGTTTTTTTATGCGCAAAAAAGCAAAAAAGAGCGGGACAAGTACAGTGGAGCTGATAATCAAAGCGGTGATGGCAGGGATAGTGTGCGCCATAATTATGCTGCTTATTTATTCGCTAATGCTGTACAAGGAGCTGCTCAGGATCGAAAGCGTGAAAGCAGCTGTCGTAATTATAAATTTCATATCCGTTTCGATCTGCGGATTAATATCGATCGGAAGGAGAGAAGAGGGGAGAGGGATAAGAATGCTGCTCTCATGCGGGATACTGACACTCATCATAGTTATCTTCTCGATTTTTACGGGAGGAAACAGCACCGCTGTGCTGAGAATAATTTCCTGCGGAGTCGGAGGAATCATTTTCGCTTTCTTACTGACTTTGGGCAAAAGTAACAAAAAATTACGAAAAAGAACTAAACGCAGAAAATTCAATAACTAATCGTAATACCATGATTTGGTTAACATAATTTACTTGATTACCTATATACAGTGCCGATTACAGATAAATGATACAAAATATTGCGCTGTAAAGCTTGAAATATCAATGAGTTATCAAATCGAGTATGCAAGGTTAACATAATATTGTTAACATAATATCCTGTCATAATTAACAAAATTCATCAAATTTCAGAAAAACACTTGATTACAGAGTGAATTTGTATTATATTGTCCATGCTGGTAATTATGTAAAGTCGGCTATTATTCTCTCTGTTTTCATAAGTTTGGGAGAATCATATGCATCACTTTACCCGAAGCATTGCCGGACATGGTTTAAAAATGCGGGTTTCCGTCCTTTTTATTCCGCTTTTCTTTCTTTTTGCAGGTATTATGACTGCGTCCTTCCTTCGGAAAGACGCTTTTGGAGAACTGTTTTACCGGCTCAACGATGCGGGGATTGGACTTATTTTTACTGCACAAACAGGTTGCGCTTTCCTGTTTTTTCTGCTTTTATTGTCTGCATTTTTTATTGCGGCACCCGTTTTGGCTGCTGTTTTGAACATGGTTTATGGATTTTTTATTACCACCGTTTGGGGTTTCATTATCGGCACCTTCGGCGGTGACATAAGTTTTTTCTATATATCTGCCGCATTTGCTGTGATTTTTATTATCACCAGTGCCTTTGTCGCGTTTTCACAAACAGAGCTTGTTTTCTATTCGTCGGTCTTGGGTCTTATCCGCCGTGATAAGAGCTTTATCCCAAAGCTGGGACGGCTCATTTTGATCGCGCTTTTTATTGCGATCCTGCTTTTTGCCGTTCTGTGGCTTGTCGGATCGTTTGCACCGATCGTTTGATATAATTCTTGTTTAACCAGAAAGGGGGTAAATGAATGCTTAATACCATCTGCATTGACAACTTCAATAAGTATCTCACGGATGTTAAGAAAGCATCACAAAACACCCTCAGCTCCTACCTTCGCGACATAAGGCAGCTTGCCGACTACCTTGATACCCATGTCGGTGACGCTCTTGATGAGGTCAAGGAAGATGAGCTTTCCGATTACATTGCATGGCTTCGAGGCAACGGCAAATCGGTTGCCACTGTATCGAGAGCGATAGCCTCCTTAAAGTGCTTTTACACATGGCTTGTAAATGAAGGAGCCATAAGCGAAAGCCCCGCTGCAAAGCTTACACCGGATAAGACTACGCAGAAGCTTCCTCAGATACTTACGAGCAAGGAGGTTGAGCTACTCTTGGAGCAGCCCTCCTGTACTGATGCAAAAGGCTACCGTGACCGTGCCATGCTTGAGCTTCTGTATGCAACGGGTATCCGAGTGAGTGAACTCATCTCGCTTGACATCGGCGATGTCAATACTTCCGCCGGCTTCATCCGCTGCAAGGGCAAGGATAAGGAACGCTTTATCCCGCTCTATCCCACGGCAGTCAAGGCATTATCCGAATACATAGAGTTCATCCGCCCGCAAATGATAGCACTGCCCACGGAACAGGCCTTGTTTGTCAATGTCAGCGGCGAGAGAATGTCGAGACAGGGTTTTTGGAAGATCATTAAATCCTATCAGCAGAAGGCGCATATCGAGAAAACCATCACACCGCATACGCTGAGACATTCGTTTGCCGCACATCTGCTTGAAAACGGTGCCGATATTCATTCGATACAGGAGATGTTGGGTCACGCCGATATTTCCTCGACGCAGATCTATTCTCAGCTCGTAAAAAAGCAGCTCAAGGATGTATATAATAAAGCTCACCCCAGAGCGTGAGCCTTGAAAAATGACCGCATTGCTTTAAATGCGGTCATTTTTTCTTGCTATATAGGGCTTTAAGTGTTAAAATCAAAAGATGGGGTGATGTTTTTTGCGCATTTTGGGCATTGACCCGGGACTTGCTACGGTGGGTTTCGGATTGGTAGATAACGAAAAAAACAAAATGAAGCTTGTGACCTGCGGAGTTATCACAACTCCCGCTCACACATCGCTGTCATCAAGGCTTGACAGGATATTCTGCGATATGAAGGAACTTATAGCGCAGTTTAATCCGGATGTAATATCCGTCGAGGAGCTGTTTTTCAACACAAATATCACCACCGGCATTGCCGTTTCCCACGCAAGGGGAGTCATTCTTTTGGCTGCATATCAAAGCGGAGTGCCTGTTTATGAATATACACCGCTGCAAGTTAAGCAGGCAGTTGCGGGCTATGGCAGGGCCGAAAAGCGTCAGGTCATCGATATGGTAAAGCGGCTTTTGAATTTACCTGCTGCGCCGAAGCCGGATGATGCCGCCGATGCGGTAGCTCTTGCTGTATGCCATGCAAGATGCTCTACCTCGCTGCTTGCGGGAAAGGGAGGAAATGAAGTATGTTCTACCATTTAGAAGGCGTTGTTACAGACATTGAGCTGAATCTTGCCGTTATCGATTGCGGCGGTGTCGGCTACGCCGTGAATACGACGGCAAATACGCTTTCGCATCTTAGAATCAATGAGGGTGCAAAGCTTTATATATCCGAGTGCATCAAGGAAGATGCCTTTGACCTTTACGGCTTTTATTCGCTGAGTGAAAAACGATGCTTTGAAATGATGCTCACCGTTTCCGGAATCGGTCCCAAGGCGGCACAGGCCATTTTGTCATCCTGTACACCCGAAGGGCTTGCGATGGCGGTCATGAACGGCGATGAAAAAGTTATCACCGCAGCACCCGGTGTCGGTAAAAAAATAGCTCAGAGGCTGATACTCGAGCTTAAAGATAAGCTCGGTAAGGAAGCCGGTATGACAGCGGCATCAATGCCCTCTGTGATCGCTCCCGCCGAAAGAGGGGCGAGAAACGATGCAGTGACCGCTCTTATGGTGCTTGGTTATTCGGCAGCCGAGATAAACTCCGCGATAGGCAGCCTTGATGTTTCGGGGCTTTCGACTGAGCAGATAGTGAAGCTTGCGCTCAAGAATCTTATGAAGTAGGAGACCGTATATGAGTATAAACTTTTCGGAAGGGCTTAACGATCAGACCATGGTTACCACATCTTCCGTTCTTCCGGAGGATTCGGGAGAGGGAAGTCTGCGCCCGAAAACACTGAGCGAGTATATCGGTCAGATAAAAGCAAAGGATAATCTCAGTGTTTTTATCGATGCTGCTAGGATGAGAAACGAGCCGCTTGACCATGTCCTGCTGCACGGCCCTCCGGGACTCGGCAAAACAACTCTTGCAGCCGTTATCGCAAATGAAATGGGCGTCAATATGCGCATCACATCGGGACCCGCTATCGAGAAGCCCGGTGATCTTGTCGCCATGCTCACAAATCTCAACGAGGGCGATATTCTCTTTGTCGATGAGATCCACAGGCTTAATCGTGCTTATGAGGAGATCCTTTACCCCGCAATGGAGGACTACGCCATAGATATTATACTCGGCAAAGGCCCTTCGGCAAATTCGATACACCTTGAGCTGCCCAAGTTTACCCTTATCGGAGCAACTACCCGCTCCGGTCAACTCACGGCACCGCTCAGAGACCGCTTCGGCGTAACGCTCAGACTTGAGCTGTATACCCCCAAAGAGCTATGCGATATAGTAGAGCGTTCGGCAGGAATACTCGGCATCTCCATCGAGCATGAGGGCGCAATGGAGATAGCGTCAAGATCCAGAGGAACGCCGAGAATTGCAAACAGAATGCTTCGCCGTGTGCGTGATTTTGCACAGGTGAGGGCAAACGGAGTTATAACCAAGCAGGTTGCAGATATGGCACTGTCACGCCTTGAGGTTGATAAGCTGGGGCTTGATTCGCTTGACAGACGGATGCTTGGCAGCATTATCGAGTTTTACGGCGGAGGACCTGTCGGACTTGAAACACTGGCTGCGACGATTAACGAGGACTCTGTCACTCTCGAGGATGTCTATGAGCCGTATCTTTTGCAGCAGGGCTTCCTTACGAGGACACCGAGAGGCCGATGCGTTACAAGAAAGGCGTATTCTCACCTCGGAATAGCCTATTCAGGTCAGCAAGAGCTCGATCTATAAGTAATTTTTTCCCTGCATAACTGTACATTTTTGTGCATTTTCTATTGACTTTCCCCATCTTTGATATATAATATAATAGATATTTTGGGAACTTAGTTGTTTTATGTATACAGAACTTGACGATAACAGATTGCAGGAGCTGACCCTTAGCGGAGACAGGGAAGCGGAGGAGCAGCTTGTAATGAGATATATGCGTCTTGTACGCATATGCGCCCGCCCGCTCTTTCTCGTCGGCGGAACACCGGAAGACCTCATTCAGGAGGGCATGATGGGACTGCTTTCTGCTATCAGAAAATATGATCCCGAGCAAAATGCATCGTTTAAGACCTATGCGGAACTCTGCATAAGGAGCAGACTTTTTTCGGCGATAAGATCCGCAGTAAGCAAAAAGCATGAACCCATAAATGACGGGCAGTCACTTGAAGTAATACTCTCAGACGAATCCAAGCTCCCCCTATTGGCATATACCGAATTTTTTCGGAGATCACCTGAAGAGCAGGTTCTGGCCAGAGAGAACGAAAATGAATTGCAAAAGGCGGCAAAATGGCTTTCACCCTTGGAAAACACTGTCCTTGATCTTTACCTTCGGGGCCTAAGCTATGAGGATATTTCGGAACAGACCGGCAAATCGGTCAAATCTGTCGATAATGCAATTCAGAGGATAAAGCGCAAGCTGGCGCAAAATCTTTAATTCAGGCGTTATCAGCAAAAGCTGACGCAATAAAAAGCCGATAGGCAAGTTTTTCAAAAGAGAGGATTCAAAATGTACGAAGACAAG